>NZ_JAPCJA010000065.1:0-21168 GCF_027707745.1 Aeromonas sp. QDB23 | reverse complement strand
CCTGGCCGCAGTGCTCGACCTGCATACCCGGCGGGTCGTGGGCTGGGCGATGTCTGACAAACCTGATGCAGAGTTGGCAATAAAAGCACTGGAAATGGCCTATCAGCAACGAGGCTGCCCATCTGGCGTGCTGTTTCACTCTGACCAGGGCAGCCAATATGGCAGCCGGGCATTTCGGCAACGACTGTGGCGTTATCGAATGACCCAGAGCATGAGTCGCCGTGGTAATTGCTGGGATAACGCACCGATGGAGCGATTGTTCAGAAGCCTGAAGTCAGAGTGGCTTCCAGCAACGGGGTACATGGGTCTGCGGGAAGCAAAGCGGGATATCAGTTATTACCTGATGGTTTACTACAACTGGCGGCGTCCACATCAACACAATGACGGGATACCGCCAGCAAAAGCCGAGGTTCGGCCTAACCAAGTGTCCGGATTTAGTTGACCACTACACAATGAGATCGCACAAACTGGACTAAGTTCCCTTCCTCCAGTGATCTACTAATCGGCACAGCTATTTAGCCTTTCAACAACGCCTCGTTATAAGTAGGTAGATACTCTGAAATTTTATCTCATGATGATGGTTAGCTATTTGATGATCTCACCACAATTAATATCTAACCTATCAATATAATCACCCTTGATATGGACAAATAAAGACACAGAAAGAAAACGTTTTACGTTGATTTAGTGTGCGGTAGTTCAAAGGTACAGCAGTTGTTTATTTTCATTCCTAACGTTATGTCTAAAATCTCTCCACTCCTGTTCGCTACGGAATCAACAGGACAATAACAATATGGGACTCTTACCAATGAAAAAGACACTACTAGCCGTCACTATCTCTTTATCTCTGTTTGGGCTGACAGCCTGCAATTCTGAAAATACCAGCAAAGAGCATATTCCTCTTGAATTAACCGTTGCTCATATCAACGATACCCACGCCCATCTGGACCCGACGGAGAATGGCTTGGCCATACAGCCTACGGGTCAACAGAAGTTCGAGTTTTTCGCCAAACTGGGAGGCTATCCTCGGCTGAAGTTCAAACTGGATGAATTGCGCGAGCAGGCTGGCAAAGATGGTCGTCACTTCCTGACCCTGTTTGGCGGAGATGCCTTCCAGGGTACACTCTATTTCACTCAGTTCCGTGGCGAAGAAGAGTCCCGCTTGCTCTCGGATATGGGGATCGATGCAGCAACGTTGGGCAACCACGAGTTTGATCTGGGCAATGGCCCCCTAAATGATTATGCGGCCAAAGTCAATTACCCGATCGTGGCCGCTAACCTGGTCAAATCTAGTAGCAGCGCGCTAAAAGACAACCAGAATATTCACGAATATATCATTAAAGAAATAAACGGCGAGAGCGTAGGCATATTCGGTCTGGTACTCGACAATATGCACGATATTTCTTCACCAGATAAAGACACTCAGTTCCAACCAATGATTGCGTCAGCGCAGCGAACCGTTGATGCATTGAAGAAAAAAGGCGCCAATAAAATTATCATGGTGACCCATATCGGGTTGCAATCAGACCAAGCTGTCGCCAAGGCTGTCAACGGTATCGACCTGATCGTGGGTGGGCACTCTCAAACATTCCTGGGTGATATGGATGAGCTAAAATCCATTGGCTACACCGCCCATAACCAGAATCCGAGCGATGACAACACCTACGCCCAGATGGTCACTAATCCAGATGGCGGCAAAACCTGTATTGTTCAAGCCGGTGAGTGGGCCAAAGGCTATGGCCTGGTCAATGTTTCCCTGAGCAAAGAAGGCACCATCACCAAGTGTGAAGGGCGTAATACCCTGATGAGTGGCGATGACTTCACCAAGTCAGTTCCCGACCCCAAAGACAGTAAAAAAACCATCAAAGTGCCGTTGGGTGGTTCCGAGCAGACTAATGTCGTTGACTATATCGCCAAGTCCCCGGTTATCGAGATCGTGCCCGAAGATCAGACCATGCGTGATGTGATCGATACCGAGTACAAACCGGCTGTCGCAGCACTGGAGGCAAAGGTCATAGCAGATGTTCCGGTCAAACTGCCGCATGTCCGGGTTCCCACCACACCAGATGGCGCGGGCCTCATCGATCCTCTGGTCGCTGAATCACTCTACTGGAAACTGAACCAGCTTAATACCAAGGTTGATTTCACCATTCAAAACGCGGGTGGCGTGCGAGCTGACGTCAATGCCACACCGCTCACCGTTGGATATGTCATGGGAACCTTGCTGCCTTTTGGCAACAAGATCGCCGCCTTTAACTTAAAAGGTAAAGATGTTCGTGCCACTTTGGAGTATGCAGTCGACTACGCAATTGGTCACCAGACCGGGATTGCAGCATCCAGTGGAGCCTTCCCTTATGTTGGCCATCTGAGCTACACCTACGATGGCAAACTGGCCAAAGGTTCTCGTATCACCAAGCTGGAAGTGCTGGATGCAAACGGCCAATGGGCACCATTGGACGATGAAAAAATCTACCGCGTCGGCTCAAATACCTATATTGCTGCAGGTAAAGATGGTTATAACGGCCTGCTCAAGCGTGAAGAGCTTCCCAATAAAGGCGATTACGTTGATACCGGCGTAGGTGAAAACGAAATGTTTATGGAATATGCAGAAACACAAGAAACGCTCACTGCACTGCCATACCAAACTGTAACTTACTATGCCCCCCCCAAACCATAAATCTGTATGTATGCACCACGGCGCCTGAGGGCGCCGTTTTTATGGCATACTCCCGAGCCAGCAATGCCAGAGGAGATGATTTGATGGCCAAGTACGACAAGATTTCCCCCGAGACCCAGCAGGAGGCGATGAAAATTGCCCGCGCCAACCAGAAGCCGGGGCAGACCAAGGAGCAGACCCAGCTTATCGCGCAAGGGATCCAGAAAGGCATCGACGAATACAAGAAACAGATGAAGGCGCGGGCCCGCGAAGCGAGCCGCCAGAAAAAATTGCAGGCCAAAGCCCGGCAACCACAGGGTGAGCCGCAAACCGAAGAGCAAGACGATCAGCTCGAGCTGGTTGAAGTCAGCCATCAGCATCCCCTGCCCTGGATCTTGCTAGTGCTAAGCTGGCTGGGTTTTGCCGCCGCCTGGTTCTGGTTGCGCTAAGGCGCACGGAAGCAAACCTTTATCCGCGATCCTCTTCACAGCCTGGCCCCGGACTGCTGGTGATTACATGCGAAGAGTGATTAAATCCCGCGCCTCTTGCTTAAGACACCCGTGTTTTGACGATCAGTTTTCAGGAAAGATGTTATGAACCCCGCTCCGCTCTATCTGCTGGCCCCTTTTGTGCTGTTCCTTGTGACCATGCTGCTCTATCGCATTTCACCGCTGCGGGCGGTCGCCGCCGGTGGAGTGCGCTGGTTTATCCTCCCCTCCTTTACCCTGTTTATTTTGCTGATCATCATCAACGGCGCCGCCGATCCCGCCCTGCGCAATCCGGCGTTCCACTGGCTGATGCCGGGCCTTGGCTTTGCCCTGAGCCTGTTTCCGGCCCTGCCCAAGGCGCTGGTGCCACGGCTCGCCATCAAGGAGGGTGCCTTTGCCGCCCTCGGTCTGATGCTGATGAGCCTGGCCATGGTCTACTGACCAACTGGCCACAGCCGTTAACATGACTCAAGGGGCGCTCTGTGACGGGCGCCCCTTGTACAAACAATGGCCTGCAGGCATCTTGGTGACAGGATAACCAGCAAGGAGGCCAAATGGACAATCCGCCCGATTTCATGGCGCAGTGGGATTATCAGGATCCCGCCGCCACCGCACTGCGTTTTCATGCACTCCTTCCCGAAGCACGCGCTGCCGCCGACCTGCAACTCGAACTGGAGTTGCTGACACAGATAGCCCGTACCCATTCGCTGCAACGCCAGTTTGCCGAAGCCCATCAGCTGCTCGACGAGATAGAACCGCGCCTCACCGAGGCAACCCCTAGAGCCCGGATCCGTACCCTGCTGGAGCGAGGCCGCACCTTTAATTCGGCGGACGACAAGGCCAGAGCCAAAACCCTGTTTGAGCAAGCCTGGCAGTGGGGACTCAAGGAGAAGGAGACCTATCTCGCCATCGACGCCGCCCACATGATCGCCATCGCTACGCCGCTGGAAGAGCAGAGCCGCTGGAATCAACTGGCGATGGAGCTGGCAGAGCGCAGCAGTGACGAGAAGGTGCGCGGCTGGCTTCCCCCCCTTTACAACAATCAGGGCTGGACCCTGTTAGAACTGGGCCGCTTTGAGGAGGCCAAAATCCAGCAGCAGAAGTGCCTGGCCTGGCATCTGCAAAATAACCAGCCGGCCAAGGCGTTTATTGCCCGCTGGAGTCTGGCTCGCCTGACCCGGGCCCAGGGTCAGCACCAGCAGGCACTGGCAGAGCTGCTCCAGCTCAAGGCCGATATGGCCGGGGCGGGTGAGCCGGAGGATGGTTATCTGTTCGAGGAGTTGGGGGAGAATGCCTTGGTGCTGGACGATCCGCTGGCTGCGGAATACTTCTCCCGCGCCTGGTTTTTGCTGTCGCAGGATCGCTGGTTTAGCGCCAACGAAGGGGAGCGACTGACCCGCCTCAAGCAACTCGCCAAACTCTGACTTCGCCCCCAAAAGAGAGGGCGGCCAATGCCGCCCGTCACTCGGTTGAACCGTTCCCCCTCTTACATCTTGCGGGCGTTCAGCCAGAACACGTCACGACTCACGTCACGCTCACCTCTTCCCAGCTCTGCTTCTTGCGGTAAATGGTGGAAGGGCTGATCTCGAGCAGTGCCGCTGCCTTGGGAATATTGCCGTCACAGCTGGCGATGGCCTGTTCGATCACCTCTTTTTCCACCAGCCAGAGCGGACGGATCGGCCCGCTGGCCACCCCGATAGCTGCCGGAGCCGATGCCACGGCCGCCGCAATCGCAGCCGGCAGCTGGGGACGAACCCCATTGAGCGGTGGCGGCAGAATATCCGGACTCACCAGCTCCTTGTCGTTGAGCACCACGATATTGCGCACCACGTTTTGCAGCTCGCGTACGTTGCCGGGCCAGGGGTAGTCGAGCAGCACTCGCGCCGCCTCAACGTCGAAATCCTTGAAGCGTTTGTTCTCTTCTTTGGCGTAGCTCTGCAGCAGGGTGCGCGCCAGCAGCAGGATATCCTCGCCCCGCTCCCGCAGCGGCGGCAGGGTGAGCGGAATGACATGGAGCCGATAGTAGAGATCCTCGCGAAAACGCCCCGCTTTCACCTCCACCAGCGGATCCCGGTTGGTGGCGCAGATAAAGCGCACATCCACCGTCTCGAGCTTGCCGCTGCCGACCCGCTGTACGGTGCCGGTCTGGATAAAGCGCAGCAGTTTGCTCTGCAGATCCAGGTCCATCTCGCAGATCTCGTCGAGAAACAGGGTGCCGCCATCGGCCAGACTGGCCGCCCCCTTGCGATCCCCCTGGGCGCCGGTAAAGGACCCCTTCACATGGCCGAAGATCTCGCTCTCCATCAAATCGTGGGGAATGGCGGCGCAGTTGAGGGCAATAAAGGGCTGTTCACTGCGGGGGCTGCACTGGTGAATCGCCTCGGCACACACCTCTTTGCCGGTGCCGCTCTCGCCAGTGATAAAGACGGTCGCCTTGCTGGGCGCTGCACTCTCGATGATGCGATAGACCGCCTGCATCGCCATAGAAGCGCCGATAAAGCCGAAGAACGAGCTGCGCTCGAAATTCTCCCGATAGTGGGCAACCAGCGAGCTCAACTGCTGATGTTTCAAGGCATTGCGAACGGTGGCGCAGAGCCGCTTGCTGTCAAACGGCTTGGTCAGAAAATCGAATGCACCGAGGCGCATCGCCTCCACCGCCACATCCACCGAGCCGTGGGCGGTGATCACCACCACCGAGCAAGGCAACTGCTGTTCGGTGATCATTTGCAGAATATCCATGCCGGACATATCCGGCAGTTCCAGATCCAGCAGCACCACGGGGGGAGGACTTGCCAGCAACTGCGCCAGTGCCTGCTGACCGCAGTCGGCCAGTACCACCTCGTACCCCTCCTGGCGCAGGTACTGTTCATAGACCACCGCCAGACTACGGGTATCTTCCACCAGCAGGACACGCGATTTATTTTCAGCCACCGGACTCATCCTTGTATTTGATTCTGCGATCTATTTTGCCTTTTTTCGCGCACAAACCCAACGCCAAGACAGCTCTGTTATCCCGCGATTATAGGAGATGTACAAGTGAAAACGGCTCCTTAAGGAGCCGTTTTTCACTACAAGAAGGAATTACTTCTTGGCGTCGTCAGCAGTCGGCTTCTCGATAGCCAGCAGCTCAACGTCAAACACCAGCACGGCATTCGCCGGGATGGAGCCTGCACCGTGCTCGCCATAGGCCAGCTTGGACGGCAGGAAGAACTTGAACTTGGAGCCAACCGGCATCAGCTGCACGCCTTCGGTCCAACCCGGGATAACCTGGTTGAGCGGGAAGGTGGCCGGCTCGCCACGATCGACGGAGCTGTCGAACTTGGTGCCGTCGGTCAGGGTACCGGTGTAGTGAACCTTGACGATGTCGGTAGACTTCGGCTTGGCGCCGTCACCCATCTTCTCGACCTGATATTGCAGGCCGGATTCGGTGCTCTTCACACCCTCTTTCTTGGCGTTGGCAGCCAGGTACTCTTCGCCTTTCTTCAGATTCTCAACGGCGTCTTTCTCGGCCTTGGCCTTGGTCAGCTCGTTGATCTTGGCGTCGTAATCCTGCAGTACCTTCTGGATCTCTTCATCAGTCATCTTGGCTTCTTTGCCCAGACCGTCGGTGACCCCTTTCAGGATCACGGCGTTGTCCAGTTTGATGCCCAGTTCCTGCTGACGCTCCAGGGTATTGGCGATGTAACGACCCATGGAGAGGCCAATTGCGTAGCCAGATTGCTCTTCAAAGCTCTTGGCTTCGGCCTTGGTCGCCTCTGCCGGCTTGCTGGCTTCTGCCTTCACTTCGGCGGTATTGGCCGCAGCAGGCTTCTCGTCTTTTTGGCAAGCAGTCAGACCGACGGCAACCGCCGCCGCCAACAGGGACACCTTCAGAAATTTGTTCATCAGTTTCTCCAAACTCCAAATACCGCTCTCGGTTCCATCGTGAAATGAGAGGTTTATCGTGATAAGCGCCTTATACTAACGCCGTGATCGCAGGTAACAAAAGCGTGAGACCGCAAAAATGATAAAAAGTGCCATTTATCTGGTGAGCCTCTGTTTAATGCTCACCGGTTGCGAGCAGAGCTCCCAACCCAACCAGCAAATGACCCTCGCCAGCACGGGTCTGCTGACCGCAGATCTCTCCAGTGATGGCAAGCAGGCCATCGTCTCCAGCATCAGCCAGGGCATCATCGTCTGGGATCTGGAACAGAACCGTCAACGCTGGCGCTGGAAGCAATCCGACTCGGCGGATGATCTGGTATTCATTACCCGTTTTGCCGAAGGCAACAGCCATGCCGTCACCGCCACCCCCGACACCTTTGCCACCTGGCGGCTGAACGACGGGCAGTCACAAGGCTACTACTCCCTTCCTGAATCCAAGCTGAGGGACATCGCGCTCTCTGCCGACGGTCGCTATGTGCTGATAGGGCGGGAAGATGGCAAGGCCGAGTGGCTTGATACCCAAAGCGGTCGTCGCCTGCAGTTTCTGGGGCATACCGAACAGGTCAATACGGTGGATCTCTCCGCCAACGGTCGCTACGCCCTGACCGGCGGCAACGACTACAGCGCCTATCTGTGGGATACCCGCAGCGGGCAGGTGATCTGGCGGTTCAACCATGGCGGCCGGGTGATCATGGCCAGACTGGAGCCGAGCGGCCGCTACGCCTTCACCGCCGACAGCAGCCGGGCCAGCATCTGGGATCTGAAAACCGGCAAACAGGTGAGTCAGCTGCAATATGATCACCGCTTCGAGGTCTACACCAGCGCCCGCTTTGCCAACGACGGCAAGTGGCTCATCACCGGCGCCCCTTCCCGCCAGCTCTCCTTGTGGCAAGTGAGCGATGGCGCCCTGCTGCAGAGCTGGCGCGTCTCACCGCAACCCAAGGTGAAACCGCCCAGCGCAGTGGTCTACGGCGTCGCTTTGCGCGACAATAGCCACCTTGTCAGTGCCAGCTCCAGTGGTCTGGCCGAAATCTGGACAATCAAGTAAGGACCCGAAGGCCCATGAGTCAGCAACTTAACGATCGCATCGAAACCCTGGAAACCCGTCTCGCCTATGCGGAGTACACCATAGAGCAGCTCAATGACGAGGTGACCACCCAGGGCCGTGAACTCGATCGACTCAAATACCAGATCCAGCTGCTGATCGACAAACTGCAAACAGTACAACCCAGCCAGATTGCCAGCATGGCCGAAGAGACTCCGCCGCCACACTATTGATGAGCGGCCTGCGATATTGATCCACGGACCGCCCCCCACCGGAATGAGCCTTTCCAGCCGCTTGGTCTGATAAGCAGTTTCAAGAGACTGACACTGGCAAAAACATAGCCCACGCAAACCGGTCGGCGTGCATTCAGCAAGGTGTCTGTTCAATAACAATAAAAAATCCGAAACAGGCTGAACCGGTTTCGGATTTTTTTCATCAAAATGTCCTGACAGCTGCGACTAGGCGCATCAGAATCAGCCCGCGTTAACCTTTGTAGATCTTCGGGTTAAATACATCCCGCAGCCAGTCACCCAGCAGGTTGATGACCAGCACCAGCACCACCAGACAGATACCCGGGAAGGCGGTGATCCACCAGGAGCCGGAGAAGATGTAGTTGAAGCCGACGCTGATAAGCGAACCGAGCGAGGGCTGATCAACCGGCATCCCCAGACCGAGGAAGGAGAGTGCCGCCTCGCTCATGATGGCGTTGGCCACCTGCACGGTGGAGATCACCAGAATGGGCGACAGGCAGTTGGGCAGAATGTGGCGGAACATGATGCGCGGGGCACGGAACCCCATCACCTTGGCTGCTTCCACATACTCCTTCTTCTTCTCCGCCAGCACAGAGGCGCGCACGGTACGGGCGTATTGCGGCCACTCGGCGATACCGATGATCACCACCAGCATCATGATGGCGAACTTCGAGTAGAACTCGGAGCCAAAGGTTGCCTGAAAGATGGCGGAGATGATGATCGCCACCATCATGGTGGAGAACGACAGCTGCACGTCGGCAAAGCGCATCAGCAGGTTGTCGATGCGACCACCGAAGTAACCGGCAATCAGACCGATCACGATGCCGAGCACCAGCTGCAGCGCCACCGCAAACAGGCCGATGGAGAGCGAAATACGGGCGCCATAGAGGATGGTGCTCCAGATATCGCGCCCCTGGTTGTCGGTACCGAGCCAGAAGCGCTCTTCGCCCCCTTCCAGCCAGGAGGGAGGCAGCTCGGCATCCATCAGATCAAAGCTGGTCTGGTCATAGACGTTGTGTGGTGCCAGCCAGGGGGCCAGCAGCGCCGCCAGTACAAATACCACGAACACCGCAAAGCTGAACATGGCTACCTTGTCCCGCAGGAAGTAGTAGACGATGTCAGAGTTCTTGAATCGTGCCCAACGGCTTGGGCTTGCAGTCACAGCATTAGTCATCTGTTACCCCTTGGCGGTCAGGTTAACGGTCGGGTTAATCAACCCGTAGAGCAGGTCGACCAGGGTATTGGTCACCACGAAGATCAGTCCCACGAAGATGACGTAGGCGGTGATCAGCGGGGTATCGACCCGGTGGATCGCCTCAAGGAACAGGAAGCCGGTGCCCGGCCACTGGAACACGCTCTCGGTCAGGATGGTGTAGGCCACCATGGTGCCGATCTGCACCCCGCCGACGGTAATAACCGGCAGCATGGTGTTTTTGAGGGCGTGCTGATAGTAGACCTTGTTGTTGTCCAGCCCCTTGGCGCGGGCGAATTTGACGTACTCGGAGGAGAGCTGCTCCAGCATCTCGGAGCGCACCAAGCGGATAAACAGCGGCAGCATGATGGAGGAGAGCGACACCGCAGGCAGGATCAGGTGCTTGATACCGTCCCAGGTGAAGAAGCCCGACTCCCAGCCCAGCAGGTTACGGGTCTCGCCACGGCCATAGGCCGGCAGCCAGCCCAACTGGATCGAGAAGAGGTACATCAGCATGATGGCAGTCAAAAATACCGGGATCGAGATGCCGATACTGCTCCCCGCCATGATGATCTTGGTGGGAATGCTGCGCGGGCGGATCGCCGAATAGACACCGAGTGGAATGGAGACCACCACGATGATGAGCGCGGCAGCAAACACCAGCTCAAGGGTAGCCACCAGCTTGTCGAGGATCACCTCGAGAGCGGGTCGCTTGAAGAAATAGGAGGTGCCCAAATCCCCATGCACCGCATTTTTCAAAAAACGGCTGTATTTGATGAGGAAGGGATCGTTAAGGCCCATCTTCTCACGCAACTCGTGACGCTGGGCTTCGGAGACGGATTGTCCCACCAGCTCGCGCAACGGGTCACCCAGGTTGTCCTGGATGGAGAAGGCGACCAGGCTGATGACGAACATCACTATCACGGCCTGATAGAACCGTTTCAGCAGGAATGTAAACATGCTTGTCCTTCTACGTGGCCTGTGTCGTGGCACAGGCTTCTGTTAGTGGGCGGAGTGGCCAGCTGACCACCCCGCCCCGTCCTTCCTTGCGACGTTCTCTTACTTGCTGACCACCAGGTCACCCAGGTAAGGGAAGTTCATCACGTTGACTACCGGCTTGATGTCGACGTTCTTCTTGGCGCCATAGGCCAGATCTTCCCAGTGCAGCGGCACGTAGGCAGCATCTTCGATCAGCATGGCTTCGACCTTCTTCAGCATCTCGGCACGCTTGGCCGGATCGGTCTCGGCATTGGCATCCATCACCATCTTGTCAGCTTCGGCGTTGGCATAACCGGCGCAGTTGTACTGGCCCATACCTGTCTTGGCATCCTTGGTGAAGGTCAGGAACTCGAAGAAGTTCGCGGTATCTTCAGTGTCGGAGTGCCAGCCAATCAGCTGCATGTCGGCGGCGCACTTGTCAAACTCCGGCCAGTACTGGGCCACCGGCATGGTCTTCAGATCCACCTTGATGTTGATCTTGGCCAGCATGGCGGAGACCGCCTGGGCAATCTTGACGTCGTTGACGTAGCGGGCTGCCGGGGAGATGAAGGTCATCTTGAAGCCCTTCTCGTAACCGGCCTCTTTCATCAGCTCCTTGGCCTTGGCCAGATCATACTGGGGCACCAGCGCCTCGTTGTGACCGGCATAGCCTTTCGGGCTCAGCTGGCCAGCAGGGGTACCGAAGCCCTTGTTGATCTTCTCGACGATGCCCACCTGGTTGATGGCGTAGTTGATCGCCTGACGCACGCGCTTGTCTTTCAGCGCCGGGTTGGTGTTCTGGTTCAGCTCGATGATGATGGCGCGGGTACCGGACAGGGTCACCAGCTGGGAGTCCTTGCCATTCTTGACGCGCTCGAGATCGTTCGGCGCGACCGGATAGATCATGTCCACGTCGCCACCCAGCAGGGCTGCAACACGGGTCGCATCTTCCTTGATCGGCACCACGGTCAGGTTCTCGACGTTACCCTTGGAAGCTTTATCCCAGTAGTTGGCGTTGCGGGCATAGTCCAGCTTCACGCCCTGCTCGCGGAACTTGACGGTGAACGGGCCAGTGCCTGAAACGTGGGTAGAGGCATAGGAGTCGCCGTTTTTGACGATCTCGGCCTTGTCTTTGCCTGCTTCGGTCTTGCCGGTATAGAACTTGGAGTCCATCGGGAAGATGTAGGTGACGGTCTGCAGCACCAGCGGGAACGGCTTGGCGGTGATCAGATCGACGGTGTAGTCATCGACCTTCTTCACTTCGCTGATCGGGTCGAAGATCGCCTTGAAGTCGACGGAGGCTTTCAGGCGGTTGACGGTCCACACCACGTCGTCAGCGGTGAAGTCGTTACCGGAGTGGAACTTGACCCCCTTGCGCAGGTGGAAGCGGACGGTCTTGTCATCGACACGCTCGAACTTCTCGGCCAGACGGGGCTCGAATTTCAGATCCTGGGTGTAACGCATCAGGGGATCGAATACCAGGTGCGACATCTCCAGGGTCTGACCGGAGAGCTGCTCCTGCGGATCCAGCGACGTGGCGTCAGAGGCGACACCCACTTTGATATCAGCGGCTGAGACACTGAAGGCGAAACCGGCGGCAAACAGCGCCAGGGCAATCTTGGACAATCCTTTCTTCATCTTGTTCTCCATGCTTTTGGCTTTCTTATGACACTTTTTTTGACAAGCAGACCGGCGCACCGGCGCTATCCTAGCTTGCGATTTCCAGCCCCTCGCGGGACATTCCCTTGAACTCCGGCATGAGGGAGATCAGCTTGCGGCTGTACTCATGCTCGGCATTGGTAAAGAGTTTCTCGGTCTCGGCCACCTCCACCAGATGACCGTGCTGCATCACCCCGATGCGGTCGCACATCTGGCGGATCACCGGCAGATCGTGGCTGATAAACAGCATGGTGAGCTTGAGCTCCTGCTGCAGATCCTTGAGCAGGTTGAGGATCTGGGCCTGCACCGACACATCCAGCGCCGAGGTCGGTTCATCGCAGATGAGGAAACGCGGCCGCGTGGCCAGAGCGCGGGCAATGGAAATGCGCTGGCGCTGACCGCCGGAGAATTCGTGGGGATACTTGACCCCGGCACCACGACCGAGCCCGACATGATCCAGCAGATCGTTGACGATCCCCTCGATCTGGCTCTCGCTGCTCGCCAGCTGATGGAAGCGGATCGGCTCAGCAATGATGTCGCGCACCTTCATCCGCGGGTTCATCGACGAATAGGGGTTCTGGAACACCATCTGCATCTGGCGGCGCAACGGGCGGCGCTCGCGCTCGCTCTTGAGGGCGGTGAGATCGATCCCCTCGAAGAAGATCTTGCCGGTATCAGGCGGATAGAGGCCGGTGATGGCGCGGGCAATGGTCGATTTGCCGGAGCCGGACTCCCCCACCAGACCGAAGGTCTCCCCTTCGAAGATCTCGAAGCTGATGTTGTTGCAGGCGCGCACATACTGGCGGCGGCTCGGGAAGATGGAGTCCTTGGTGACGAACCTCAGATCGACGTTCTCCACCCGCAGCAGCGCCCCTTCATAGGCACGCTCGTCCTGACTCTGTCCAAGCCAGTGGGTCTTGAGGTCGATATTGGTATCCGGCGCACTGGCATCCTCGATATAGGAGACCAGCGGGAAACGCACCAACTTTACATCGGAACGGGGTACCGCCGAGATGAGGCTGCGGGTGTAGGGGTGATTGGGGCTGCCCAGCACCTGTTCGGTCAGGCCGAACTCCACCAGATCGCCGCGATACATCACCGCCACCTTGTCGGTAACATTGGAGACCACCCCCATGTCGTGGGTCACCAGCATGCAGCCCACCTGACGCTCTTTGCAGAGGGCGCGGATAAGCTGGAGGATCTGATCCTGAATGGAGACGTCCAGCGCCGTGGTCGGCTCGTCGGCGATGATCAGCTCCGGATCGCACGACAAGGCGATGGCGATGACCACCCGCTGGCGCATGCCGCCGGAGAACTGGTGCGGATACTGTTTGATGCGCAGCTCGGGCTGCGGAATACCCACCGCCCCCATCAGCTCCAGCGCCTTGGCAAAGGCCGCCTCGCGGGAGAGCTTGGTATTGGCCAGAATGGTCTCGACCAGCTGATGCTCAACGGTGAACAGCGGGTTGAGGGAGGTCATGGGATCCTGGAAGATGAACCCGATACGGGAGCCACGAATGGCCCGCATCTCGTTCTGGCTCTTGCCGGAGATAAGCTCGCCATTGAGATAGATATCGCCACGGGCGATGCGACCCGGCGGGCTCAGCAAATCGATAACGGCGTTGCCGATGGTGGACTTGCCGGCGCCGGATTCACCGACCACCCCGACAATCTCACCCTTTTCAATAGAGAAAGAGAGATCCTTCACCGCGGCCAGCACCCCGTAGCGGGAGGGGTACTCGATCCGCAAGTTCTTTACTTCGAGCAAGGACATGTTTACCTCTGCGGGGGACATCCGTCCCAAATAATTCGTCCGTAAATCAGCCGCAGATGCCGGTTGTTACCTTGGGCAATATTTGCTCAATCCATGAGGCAGCGAAACCAGCGATCCGGGCGGGTTTTTTGCATTTTTTTGGAATAACCCGCGAGTAACTTAGACGGTTTGACCACGGGTGTAAATGATTGAGTTATACAATTCCGCAATGTTTTGTGCAGATAACCACCAATTCGGCAGCGTTAAATGATGATTTTCATCACACAAATGGCCGGTGCGTCCGTACATCTATTGGTATCATTACTTTAATTTCAACAACAACGCAACAAGCAGCATTTATCACTATTTCAAAAACGATCACGAGCCCCGAATGAGTAGTGAATATTTATGTGAAATGGATGATAAACGGCAGCATATGCCGATGAATGAAAATTAAGCAGATATAAATCGGGGGATGCCAGAACGGTCATCCCCCGGAAGGGGGCATTCAGCCAAGCCAGAACGCCAGTAATTGCATACAAAACAGGGCGAACAGGCCGGCGATCAGATCGTCCAGCATGATGCCGAATCCGCCGTGAATGCGGCGATCAAACCAGGAGATGGGCCAGGGCTTGAGCACATCAAACAGCCGGAACAGCGCGAAGCCCGCCACCACCCACTCCCAACCGGCTGGCGCGGCGATCATGGTGACGCCAAAACCGATCACCTCGTCCCAGACGATGGCGCCGTGATCTGCCATGCCGATGGCATCGGTAGCGCTCTGGCAGATGCGGATCCCCACCACAAAACCCACCGCCAGCAGGGCGATAAACCAGTGGGTCGGCATCCCGCTCACCAGCAGGTAGAGCGGAATGGCCGCCAGGGTGCCCATGGTGCCCGGCGCCTTGGGGCTGAGACCGGAACCAAACCCCACCGCCAAAAAATGAAGCGGATTTTTCAGATCCAGTCGTTTCAGCTCGGGTTTTATCCTGAACAGGCTCATGCGAAGTGATCCCACCCTTTCAGTTGCAACGCCACCGCTTGTTCGCCACGCAGGTAGTCGATACCCGGCTCGCCCGCCACGATGCGACCGATGCGGCTGAACTTGACCCCGCTGTGGGCCAGCGCCGTATCGAGCGCGCCGCGATGCTCTTCCGGCACGGTAAAGCAGAGCTCGTAGTCATCGCCACCGGCCAGCGCCAGTTGCCACGCCTCCTGCTCGCTTACCGCATCCTGCAGCACCGGCGAGAGCGGCAGCAGATCGAGATCGATCTGGGCTCGCACGCCGGAGGCCTTTAGGATATGGCCGAGATCCGATGCCAGCCCGTCGGAGAGATCCAGCGCACTGCCCGCCAGCCCGCGCAGCGCCTGTCCGGCCAGAATGCGGGGGTGGGGGTGGTCGAGCCGTGGCAACACGGCGGCCAGCTGGTTCTCGTTGAGGGTGCGTTTGCCCAGCAGGTGGGAGAGCGCCAGCGCGGCATCTCCCAGAGTGCCGGTGACATAGATGCCGTCACCGGCTTTGGCACCGCTGCGCATCAGGGCGCGTCCGGCAGGCACCGAGCCCTTCACCGAGATGGTGATGGAGAGCGGCCCGCGGGTCATATCCCCGCCCACCAGCGCGACGTTGTAATACTCGGCCAACTCCAGGAACCCTTCGGCAAAACCGGCGACCCAGCCTTCGTTGATGGCAGGCAGGGTCAGCGCCAGCGACACCCAGCGCGGCTCGGCCCCCATGGCTGCGAGATCGGAGAGATTGACCGCCAGCGCCTTGTAGCCGAGATCCACCGGATCCATGTCGGGAAAGAAGTGTATGCCACTCACCAGGGTGTCGGTGCTCACCGCCAGTTGGGTATCGGGGGGCAGGGTCAGCAGGGCACAGTCATCTCCAGGACCCATCACCACGTCCTTGCGGGCGTGGGGAACCTTGAAGTACTTATCAATCAGCTCAAATTCACCCATACAGTAAAAAGCCAGCAATAAGCTGGCTCCTCTCTTAGATGCTGACGGACAGCAGGATCAACGCTTGTTCAGCGACTTGATCACCTTGTCCAGTACACCGTTGACAAACTTGTGGCTGTCATCGGCGGCGAAGGCTTTGGCCAGCTCGATCGCTTCGTTGATGACCACGCGCGGCGGTACATCATCACGACGGGTCAGCTCATAGGTCGCCAGACGCAGGATCGCCTTGTCCACCATGTCCACTTCTTCCAGCGGACGGGAGAGGTAAGGTGCAAACACCTTGTCCAGCTCGTTGCAGTGGAGGGCTACCCCGAACAGCAGATCGCGGAAATAGCTCAGGTCTACACCCTTGGTGTCCTGATCGATCTTGAACTGCTCTTCGATGTCACCCACGTTAGCCTTGGTCATCTGCCACTGGTAGATGGCCTGGGTGGCGCAATGGCGGGCTTTACGGCGCTCAGACGGTTTCAATGTACTTCTCCTCGTTACACGTCCAGTTCTTTCAGGACGTTGATCATTTCGAGCGCTGCCAGTGCAGCCTCTGCACCCTTGTTACCCGCCTTGGTACCTGCACGCTCGATGGCTTGTTCAATGTTTTCAGTGGTCAGCACCCCGAAGGCAACGGGAATTTCATATTCCATCATTACCTGAGCCATGCCCTTGCTGTTCTCGTTTGCCACCAGGTCGAAGTGGTAGGTGCCGCCACGGATGACAGTACCGACCGCCACGATGGCGTCGTATTGACCACTCTTGGCCAGCTTCTTGATGACCAATGGCATTTCAACCGCGCCCGGCACTTTTACCAGTGTCAGGTTGCTGTCCTGCACTTGACCTTGACGCTTCAGTACGTCCACCGCACCGTTCACCAGACTGTCGTTGATGAAGCTGTTGAAACGGGCAACAACAATAGCAACGCGCGCCTCAGGAGCGGCGATATTTCCTTCGATAACCTTCATTGGAAATCCTGTATCTGTGCAATCAAAAGGGCCGGAGTCAAAAGTGCGCACATTCTAGCACAACAGACCCACGACAAAAACCATGGCCGCAATAGACAGCCATGATCGCGATTTAACCAGTCCGGCGCGCTTACTCGCCGATGTTTTCCACTACTTTCAGACCGAAATCGCCCGGAAGAGGATGGTACTTCTCTGGTGGAACTTTACTCGCCGATGTACTCAACCACTTTCAGACCGAAACCACCCGGAAGGGGATGGTACTTCTCTGGTAGAACCTTGAATCCTTTACTCGCCGACGTATTCCACGACTTCCAGCCCGAAACCACCGAGGGCGTGGTACTTCTTCGGCGAGCTCAAGAGCCGCATCTTGCTCACGCCCAGCGCCTTGAGGATCTGGGAGCCCACGCCAACCCGGCGCGAGGTGCCCTGCCACTTGGCCCCTTCCGGTGCCAGCCCCTTGTCGGCGGCCTCAAAGCCCTTGACCCGGGCCAGCAGCTCCTCGCCATGGGATTCCGCCCCCAAGATCACCAGCACCCCGCCTTCGCTGGCGATGCGCGCCATGGATTTGGGCAGCGGCCAGCTGCGGGCGGCATGACGGTCGGTCAGCAGCAGATCGCTCAGCACATCGTGCAGATGGACCCGCACCAGCGTTGGCTGATCGGCCTGTACCTCACCCTTTTTCAGGGCGAAGTGAACCTGATTGTCGATGGTGTCGCGGAAGGTGATGAGGTCAAACTCGCCAAACTCGGTGGGTAGCTTGCACTCGGCCACTTTCTCGACCGTGGTCTCGTGCTGGTTGCGGTACTCGATAAGGTCGGCGATGGTGCCGAGCTTGATGCCGTGCTGCTCGGCGAAGATCTCCAGATCCGGACGGCGCGCCATGGTGCCATCTTCGTTGAGGATCTCGACGATGACGGAGGCCGCCTCGTAACCGGCCAGACGGGCCAGATCGCAGCCCGCCTCGGTGTGACCGGCACGGGTCAGCACGCCACCATCCTGCGCCATCAGCGGGAAGATGTGGCCCGGCTGCACCAGATCGGCGGCCTTGGCATTGGGTGCCACTGCCGCTTGCACGGTCACCGCGCGATCAGCGGCGGAGATACCGGTAGTCACCCCTTCGGCCGCTTCGATGGTCACGGTAAAGGCGGTGGAGAACTGGGCATTGTTGCGATCAACCATCAGCGGCAGCGCCAATTGCTTGCAGCGATCCCGGGTCAGCGTCAGGCAGATGAGGCCACGGCCGTAACGGGCCATGAAGTTGATATCCTCAGGACGGACGCAGGAGGCGGCCATAATGAGGTCGCCTTCGTTCTCCCTGTCTTCGTCATCCATCAGGATCACCATCTTGCCCGCCTTGATATCGGCAATGATTTCCTGGGTTGTGCTCAGCGCCATGGGCTACTCCATCAGTGTGCTTGGGGGTTGAGCCAGCAGGCTCAACGCAAATGCGAGTGTATGTTGCTCTAGATTGGGGCGAGCGGCCCCATTTCAATCAGAGCGGGATCACAGAAAATCGTTTTGGTGGCCGGATTTAGCGCTCACCGTCAGAGAAAACCGGCCTTGGCCAGGGTCTCCATGGTCAGGGTGGAGGCGCTGCTCTCCTGACGTTTGCCCATCATCAGCCGCTCCAGATAGCGGGCGATCTGATCCACCTCGAGGTTGACCTTGTGGCCCGGCTTCCAGCTGGCGATGGTGGTCTCCTGCGCGGTATGGGGCACAATCGTCAGGCGGAAAAGGTCGCCCTGCACCGCGTTGACGGTAAGGCTGATGCCATCCACCGCAATGGAGCCCTTCTCGGCGATATAGCGGGAGAGCTCGCCCGGCGCCTTGATCCAGTATTCGATGGCGCGGCCGCTGCTGGAGACGCTTTTCACCTCCCCTACCCCGTCCACATGGCCGGAGACCAGATGGCCGCCGAGGCGGGAGGTGGGCATCAGCGCCTTCTCGAGGTTGACCCGATCGCCCACTCTGGCCGCGGCAAAGCCGGTGCGCGACAAGGTTTCCAGCGATACATCGGCGGTATAGCTCTTATCACCAAGAGCAACCACGGTGAGGCAAACGCCGTTGGTGGCGATGGAGTCGCCCAGCTTGACGTCGCTAAAATCCAGGCCCGGTGCGTGGACGGTGAGGGCCATGTCGTCGCCCTGACGGCGCAGTTCGGCCAGGGTTCCCACCGCTTCGATAATTCCGGTAAACATGCAGATCACCTTGCTGATGAGGGGGGCAGATTATGCCCCCTTGAACATTGATAAATCAGGCTATTTTGGCGGTAATGCGAATATCCTGGCCGACCATGCGCACATCCTTGATGTTGAGCTTGGGTGCCTGGAACAAGCGGGTCAGACCCGGCAGATGGAACAGGCCGCGCCCCTCATCCCCCATCAGTTTGGGCGCCTGATAGAGCACCAGCTCATCCACCAACCCCTTCTCCAGCAGGGCGCCGCACAGCCGCGGCCCCGCCTCGACGAGTACCGAGTTGACGTTCTGCTTGGCCAGCAGCATAAACATGCTGACCAGATCCAGCTTGCCATCCAGCAGTGGTAGTTCCAGCTGCTGCACCCACGCAGGCCACTCGCCGGATGCCTTGTGGCGAGCCAGCAGCACCGGACTCTCGCTCTGGAACAGGGGCAAGTCGGGGGTGAGCCGGTTTTGCGAATCAACGATAACCCGCAGCGGCTGGCGCAGGGTCTCTTTGGGATAGGCGGCCTTGACCGAGGGGGGCAACTCGTCCCAGCGCACGGTCAGGGAGGCGCCGTCAGCCAGCACCGTCTCGGCGCTGGAGAGCACCGCATCGTGGCGGGCCCGCAGCCGCTGCACGTCGCGGCGCGCATCAGGGGAGGTGATCCACTGGCTCTCGCCACTCGCCATGGCGGTGCGGCCATCGAGACTGGCCCCCAGCTTGACGGTCACCCGCGGGAAGGCGGTACGCATCCGCTTGAAAAAGCCCGGGTTGAGTGCCTCGGCCTCGGCACTGAGCAGGCCGAAATCGGTCTTGATGCCCGCCTCGGAGAGCATGCGCAGGCCGCGCCCACCCACCTCGGGGTTGGGATCAACCATGGCTGCCACCACCCGGGCCACCCCGGCCTTGATCAGCGCCTCGGCACAGGGGGGAGTACGACCGTGGTGGGAGCATGGTTCGAGGGTCACATAGGCGGTGGCGCCACGGGCGTTGTCACCGGCTGCGCGCAGGGCATAGACCTCGGCATGGGGTTCGCCCGCCTTCTGATGCCATCCCTCGCCCACTACCACGCCATCCTTGACCAGCACGGCGCCAACACAGGGGTTGGGGGCCGTGGTGTAACGGCCGCGGCGGGCCAGTTCGAGGGCCCGACTCATCCATTGGTAATCATCTTGACTAAACATTCGGGCTCCTTTGACAACACATCTCGACTTTACGCAGTATCGTAGGTTCGATTAGCGCAGCGTAATCGGACGCGGCAACATGGGTGAGAATGGCGGTTTACTTCTCCAGCTTGGCAATCTCTTCGCCAAATTCGCGGATATCTGCGTGTCCTGAGGTAGAGAGGGGCAAAGCAGATATCCGCTTGCCCATCCGATACCATCATTTCTCCAATTTGGCGATCTCTTCACCGAACTCGCGGATATCTGCGTGTCCTGAGGTAGAGAGGGGCGAAGCGGATATCCACTTGCCCATCCGATACCATCATTTCTCCAATTTGGCGATCTCTTCGCCGAACTCACGGATATCTTCGAAGCTGCGATAGACGGAGGCAAAGCGGATATAGGCCACCTTGTCGAGACTCTTGAGCTCATCCATCACCAGATTGCCCACCAGCTCGGAGGCAACTTCCCGCTCGCCGGTGGCACGCAGGCGGGATTTGATATGGTTGACCGCCTTTTCGATGGCCTCCATGCTCACCGGCCGCTTCTCCAGCGCCCGCAGAATGCCGGCGCGCAGCTTGTCTTCGTTGAACGGCTCGCGGGAGCCGTTGGACTTGATGACGCGGGGCATCACCAGTTCGGCCATCTCGAAGGTGGTAAAACGCTCGTGACAGAGCAGACACTCACGACGGCGGCGCACCTGATGGCCTTCTGCCACCAGACGGGAATCGATCACCTTGGTATCAACCGCACTACAGAATGGGCAATGCATCGGACCTCCGGCGTTAATGGAACAGGGACCGGCCCAGCGGGCCAGGATCTAAGTCGGCCAGTGTAGCACGGCCATCCAAAACCGGTAAAAGCCAGAAAAAACAATGCCACCCGAGGGTAATGCCAGTCAGTTAAGCCTGACTGGCATTGTTTTTATTGGCTTTTTTCACACTATACCTCTGGGGCCTTGGCTT
>NZ_JAPCJA010000064.1:0-21597 GCF_027707745.1 Aeromonas sp. QDB23 | reverse complement strand
TACCCCTCTGGAGGCCACAGACGGCGGGGCCTCCAGAGCACTTTGTCGTTTTTGGACGGAAAATCCCTAGAACCCCATCATCGAGATGATGGTGGGCCGCCGACTGGAAGAACAGTACCCGCGTCTTGAGCGCGAGCTTGGTCCCGTCAGCCTGCAGGTGAAGGATCTGGCCGGTCCCGGCGTGCGCGGGGTGAGTTTTTCCCTGCGTCAGGGGGAAATTCTGGGCTTTAGCGGCCTGATGGGCTCCGGCCGCACCGAGCTGATGAAGCTGATCTACGGCGCCAGCCCCATCAGCGCCGGTGAAGTGCAAGTTGACGGTCATGCTCTGGTGCCCAAAAGCCCGGCCGATGGGCTGGCCGCAGGCATCGCCTATATCTCCGAGGATCGCAAGGGGGATGGGCTGGTGCTGGAGCTGTCGGTGCGCGAAAACATGAGCCTGTGCGCCCTCGACGAGTTCATCAGCAACGGCAAGATTGACGGCAAGGCCGAACGGCAGGCGGTGAGCGACTATGTGCGCCTGTTCAACATCAAGACCCCGAGTCAGGATCAGCTGATAAAGCTGCTTTCCGGCGGCAACCAGCAGAAGGTGGCCATCGCCAAAGGGCTGCTGACCCGGCCCAAAGTGCTGATCCTCGACGAGCCGACCCGCGGCGTCGACGTGGGGGCGAAGAAGGAAATTTATCAGCTGATCAACCAGTTCAAGAAGGAGGGGATGAGCATCATTCTGGTCTCCTCCGAAATGCCGGAAGTGCTCGGCATGAGTGATCGCATCATGGTGATGCACGAAGGGCGCATCAGCGCAGAGTTCAACACCCGCGACGCCAATCAGGAGAAGCTGATGGCGGCGGCAGTCGGTAAACAGTGGCAAGCAGAGCAAGAGGCATCCCAATGACAACCCAAACCCTTTCCCGCCGTGGCGTCATGAGCAAGGCGTGGTGGATCGAGAACAAATCCCTGGTCGCGCTGCTGGTCCTGATTGGTGTGGTCTCTTTCCTGAGCCCCAACTTCTTCACCGCCGACAACCTGCTCAACATCCTGCGCCAGACCTCGGTCAACGCCATCATGGCAGTCGGCATGACGCTGGTTATCCTCACCGCCGGCATCGATCTGTCGGTCGGCTCGGTGCTGGCCCTGTGCGGCGCGCTGGCCGCGACCATGGTCGCTATGGAGCTGCCGATCTGGCTGGTGGTGCCCCTCACTCTGGGGGCCGGTGCCCTGCTTGGCGGCGTCAGCGGCCTCATCATTGCCAAGGGCAAGGTGCAGGCGTTTATCGCCACCCTGGTCACCATGACCGCCCTGCGCGGCATCACCATGGTCTATACCGAGGGTCGCCCCATCTCCACCGGTTTCAGTGACGGCGCCGATCACTTCGCCTGGCTCGGTACCGGTTACCTGTTCGGTCTGCCGGTACCCATCTGGCTGATGGCCATCGTCTTCCTGCTCGCCTGGTTCATGCTCAACCACACCCGTCTCGGTCGCTACATCTACGCGCTGGGCGGTAACGAGTCTGCCACCCGCCTCTCCGGCATCAATGTGGATCGGGTGAAGCTGGCGGTGTATGGTCTGTGCGGCGCACTCTCGGCGCTGGCTGGGCTTATCGTTACTTCTCGCCTCTCCTCTGCCCAGCCGACGGCGGGCATGGGTTACGAGCTGGATGCCATCGCTGCGGTGGTGCTGGGCGGAACCAGCCTGATGGGCGGCAAGGGCCGCATCATGGGCACCCTGATAGGTGCCTTGATCATCGGTTTTCTCAACAATGCCCTCAACCTGCTCGACGTATCGTCCTATTACCAGATGATCGCCAAGGCCAGCGTGATCTTGCTTGCCGTGATGATCGATAACAAAAGCAACCGTTAATAAGACAAGCCACACACAAGGAATGAAATGATGAAAAAGCTCAATACCCTGCTCGCTGCCGCCATCATGTCCGTGCTGGGCACTGCCCAGGCCGCCGATCAAACCCTGGCGATGGTGGTCTCCACCCTCAACAACCCCTTCTTCGTCACCATGAAAGAGGGTGCAGAAGCCAAAGCCAAGGAGCTTGGTTACGAGCTGGTGGTGCTGGATTCCCAGAATGACCCGGCCAAAGAGCTCTCCAACATGGAAGATCTCACCGTGCGCAAGGTCGGCGCCATCCTGATCAACCCGACCGACTCCGAAGCAGTCGGCAACGCCATCCGTCTGGCCAACCGCGCCAACATTCCGGTGCTGACCCTGGACCGCGGCGCCGCGCAAGGCGAGGTGAAAGCCCACATCGCCTCCGACAACGTGGCGGGCGGCAAGCTGGCCGGTGACTTCATCACCGAAAAACTGGGTACCGGTGCCAAGGTGATCCAGCTGGAAGGGATTGCCGGTACCTCCGCCGCCCGCGACCGTGGCGAAGGTTTTGCCCTGGCCGTGGCAGCCAACAAGCTGCAGGTACTGGCTTCCCAGCCTGCCGACTTTGACCGCACCAAGGGTCTGAACGTCATGGAAAACCTGCTGGCAGCCCACCCGACCGTACAGGCCGTGTTCGCCCAGAACGACGAGATGGCGCTGGGTGCCATCCGCGCGGTGCAGGCTGCCGGTAAAGAGGTGATGATCGTCGGCTTCGACGGCACTGACGATGGCAAAGCCGCCGTTGCCAAGGGTAAACTGGCCGCCACCGTGGCCCAGCAACCTGCCCTGATCGGTGCCATCGGCGTCGAGACTGCCGACAAGGTGCTCAAGGGTCAGCCGGTCGAGAAATCCATCCCGGTTCCGCTGCAAGTGGTCAGCAAATAAGTGCACAAGGGGGAGGCTCGCCTCCCCTTTTTCCCCTCAGTCGCGGTGCCTCCCGGCTTGAGCTCACTCAGTCATTGTGTTCAAGCCAAGATGCATCAGGAGTAGTCAACATGAAACGTCTCGTCGTTCTGGGCAGTGTCAATGCAGACCATGTGCTGCGCGTTCCCCACTTTCCTCGCCCGGGTGAAACCCTGACCGGTCACAGCTATCAGGTGGTCCCGGGTGGCAAGGGGGCCAATCAGGCGGTTGCTGCCGCCCGTCTCGGCGCCCCGGTCTCCTTTATCGCCCGTATCGGTGATGACGCCATCGGCCACCAGATGAAAACCGGCTTTGCCAAAGATGGCATCGACGTCAGTGCCGTCGAGCTCGACGACACCCTGCCCACCGGTATCGCCATCATCTATGTCAGCGATGAGGGGGAGAACAGCATCGGCATCTCCGCCGAAGCCAACGGTGCCATCACCCCTGCCGTGGTGAAAAACCACGAAGCGATGATTGCCGACGCCCATACTCTGCTGCTGCAGCTGGAAGTGCCGCTGGAGAGCGTCCATGAAGCTGCACGTTTGGCGCGTGCCCACGGCACCCGGGTGGTGCTCAACCCCGCCCCTGCCCGTCCGCTCTCCGCTGAGCTGTTGGCGCTGGTGGATCTCATCACCCCCAACCAGACCGAAGCGGAACTGCTGACCGGCGTCAAAGTCACCGACGAAGCCAGCGCCCGCGAGGCGGCCACCCGTTTCCACCAGATGGGCATTGCGGATGTGATGATCACCCTGGGCTCCCAGGGGGTCTATTGCAGCAACGCCAAGCAGCAGCAACTGATCCCGGGTTTTCGGGTGAAAGCGGTCGACACCACGGCTGCTGGCGATACCTTCAACGGCGCCCTGCTGGCCGCCGAGCTGGCCGGGGCCGACTTCAACGGCGCAGTGCGCTTTGCCCACGGCGCAGCGGCGCTCTCTGTCACCCGGTTTGGCGCCCAGAGCTCCATCCCGAGCAAGCAGGAGGTTGACGCCTTCCTGCTTGAGCAGAGTGCACAGGGGCACTGATGGCCAATATCAAGGAGGTGGCGGCGCTGGCGGGGGTCTCTACCACCACCGTCTCCCATGTCATCAACGAGACCCGCTTCGTGGCCGAGGAGACCCGTGAGCGGGTCTTCGCCGCCATGCGCGATCTGAACTACGCCCCGAGCCTGGTGGCCCGCAGCCTCAAGGTGAAGGAGACCAACAGTATCGGCATGCTGGTCACCACCTCCAGCAACCCCTTCTTTGCCGAAGTGGTGCGCGGGGTGGAGCGCTACTGTTTCGAGCAGGGCTACAACCTGATGCTGGGCAACACCGAGGGGCAGGCCGAGACGGAGCTCTCCTACCTCAAGATGATGTTGCGCAAGCGGGTCGATGGCCTGCTGATCATGTGCAGCGAGGGCCAACAAGAGGTGTTCAACCAGCTCGACTGGCTCAAGAGCCTGCCGGTGGTGGTGATGGATTGGGGGCTGGTCAGCGAGGATGTGGATCTTATCGCCGACAACTCCTTCCACGGCGGTTATCTCGCAACCCGCCATCTGATTGAGCTGGGCCATACCGCTATCGGCTGCATCTCCGGCCCCCAGAGCCGTGCCCCCGCCAACCAGCGCCAAGCTGGCTTTGAGCAGGCGCTGCAGGAGGCGGGTCTCACGATCAATCCGGAGTGGATCCAGGAGGGAGACTTTGATTGCGCCAGCGGTTTTGCCGCCATGGAGCGGCTGCTGGCACTCCCTTCGCGCCCCACCGCTCTCTTTGTCTGCAACGACATGATGGCGATGGGAGCCATCAGTGCCGCTCATCAGGCGGGCATTGTGATACCGCGGGATCTCTCCATCGTCGGCTACGACAACGTGGCGCTGGCGCAATACCTCTCGCCGCCGCTCACTACCGTCAACCAGCCCAAAGAGGAGCTGGGACGGCTGGCCGTCACCCGCCTGCTGGCGCGCATCAACGGCGAGGCGGTGGAGAATCACCTGATCACCGTCGACCCGGATCTGGTGATCAGGCAATCCTGCGCCCCCCTGCCCGCGCAATCGTAACGGGCACCCGCTATCGGACAAAAACGCCGCGGAAAACAAAATCACCACACAACAAAAAGGCGACTCCCCGAGTCGCCTTTTGCTTTTCTGCTATCCCTAGTACCTAGCGTTCACGCATCTCCATCCAGTTGTGCCCCTCGACCTGCCGGGGCTGATGGATGCCGCACGCCTCCAGCAACTCATCGACATAGGCGGGCACCAGCAGAGAGGCGGGGCCATAGCGCTTCTCGTCAAACTGGCTACCCACCTCGCTCGGCTCGAGATTGAGCTCGATGGTGTGCGCACCGTTGAGGCCCGCCTCATGGACAAACCCGGCGGCCGGATAGACAGCCCCCGAGGTGCCGATGGAGATAAAGAGATCGCACTGGGCCAGCGCGCTGTAGATCCGATCCAGCCCGAGCGGCATCTCGCCAAACCAGACCACATGGGGGCGCATCGGCTGGGGAAACTGGCAGCAGGAGCAGAGCTCGTCCTGATGGAGATCGCCGCGCCACTCGATCACCTGACCAGACTCGGGGCAGCGGGCCTTGAGCAGCTCGCCGTGCATATGGATAAGGTTCTTGCTGCCCGCACTCTCGTGCAGATTGTCGATGTTCTGGGTCACCAGGGTGACCGTGCCGGGCAGCAGTCGCTCGAGGCGAGCCAGCGCATAGTGGGCCGGATTGGGGTGAACCTGGGGCTGTTGCAGCTGTTTGCGGCGAGAGTTGTAAAAGCGCAGCACCAGATCGGGATCCCGGGCATACCCTTCGGGGGTCGCCACATCCTCGACCCTGTGCTCTTCCCACAAACCGTCGCAGGCGCGAAAGGTCTTGATGCCGGATTCCGCCGATATCCCCGCACCGGTCAGGATCACGATATGTTTATATGACTGCGCCATAAGCTGCTCCGTCTATCCCCGCACAATAAATGTGACCTTAGCACAGGGAAAAAAGTGTCACTATTCGCCCTTGGTCTTAAGCGGCGCCGCTGACGGCACTGACAACCAGCCATCCAGTACCGACAGATCCAGCCTGACAAAGACCATCTCCCGCCCGGTCACCAGGGTCAGCGGCAAGCCAAGGCGCTTGAGCAGAGTCAGCATGGGACGATTCTGGGCCAGCACTTCCGCCGTCCACTCGCGGATCCCGTCCGCCCTGGCCAGCAACGCCAGCGCCAGCAGAATGCGCCGCCCCGCCCCCTTGTGCTGAAAGTGATCCGCCACGATGCAGGAAAACTCCGCCCGATCGGGATGAAGACGGCGGCGGATCGATTGCGCCTGCGCCAGTGGCTCACCGGCGAGATCGGTGAGCAGCAGCGAGATCTGATGTTCGGGATGGTAATTGAGAAATTGCGCGACCTGTTCCGGTAGCGGCGTCCGTTTCGGGCGCATAAAGCGCAGATAGATGCTCTCTTCACTCAGTGCATCGTAAGCGGCCAGCATGCGGGCAGGCGCCACACCATGCAGCTCGCGCAGCAGGCAAGGTACCTCAGCAACATTCATCGCCAGTGGCAGCGCGGCCCGAGATTCTGGATGGGGCCAGCCCTCCAGCCCTTTGCCAAGGCGCTCCCGATGCATGGGCCAGCAGAGGTAGCGCGCCATGGCTTACCAGCGCCCCGTCATACCGCGCTCTCGCCACAGGTCGACATCGAGCAGGTTGTAAGGGTCATCCAGATAGACGGCGATCCCCAGCTCCTTGACCCGGGCCATAAAGCGTCCCAGCAGGGCGTCACCGGTCAGGGACTCCATCTCCGGCAGGATCCCCTGCCCCAGCAGCAAGGCTTGCAGCGGCAGACGCTCCAGCAGATCGAATGGCAGATGCTGGCTGTTGTCGAGCAGCAGCGCCAGCTTGCTCCCCGCCAGACTGGCTTGCAGCACCAATGCGAAGCGATCGGCATTGCCGAGCAGGTGATCACGCCGGTGGATCAGCAAGGTCAATTCGGATGGCGCACGCGACTGCTCCGCCAGCCACTCCTTGAGGGCATCCCAGCGGCTGGGCAAGCCCGTCACCGCCAGCCAGACCGGATGTGGAGTCGCGGGGCTGGAGAGCAGACCAAGCTGGCCTTGCACCTCCCCCTGCCAGCTACGAATCGTGCGGCGCTGGCCACTCAAGCGCTGCTGACGCAACGGCCCCAGATAGAGTCGGCGCAGCAACCTGAGCAACGCATCGCAGTCGAGGGGCTTGGCAAGCGCAGCCAGAATATTGAAACCGGCATCGTGCAGCAGGCGACGGGCACCGTCGATCAGCGTCTGCTCATGGGCGGAGAGCAGCACGATGGGCAACCCCTCTTGCTGCAACCTGGGCTGACTCATCAGCAGACTGATGGCATCCTGCTCCACCAGACTGAGATCGCACACCAGCAGGCGAGTATCGCCCGCCGCCAATGCGGCAAGACAGGCAGCCTCATCCTGTACCCACTGGCAAGATAGCCCCAGCGCGGCGATGGTTTGCTGCAGTTGCATCCCCTGAAACGGGTGATCCTCGAGCAGCACTATCTTGTTGGCCGCCAGCCAGCAGCACCAGTCACGGTAACTGGCCGCGAGCCCTCCCAACCAATCCTCGCCGATGGCATAAATGCCCTGATGCGACTGCATTTGGGGAAAATAGTCTGCCTGCTGATGAGCGGCGGGATCGTAAAGTGCGATGGCGCCGGCCGCAAACAACCCTTCCCACTGCCAGCAGGCATCCGGTTGGGTGCGGTGCAACGTCACATAGGAGGGTAGTGTCGTGGCGCTGGCCAGTGCATGAGAGACGCCATCAAGGGCATAGAGCACGATGGGGCAAAATCCTGCCGCCTCGTGCTCTTCTGCATCGAGCAACGCCAGTAATTCTTCATCAGTGATGATCATCTTGAGCCCTCTTTGAAAACTGCTGGCTGAACTCATCCAATGCCCGGTTCAATCTGGCTTGCAGCGCCGGATGGGGCGCTGCAAGCCACTCTTCAATGACCGCCACCAACGCAGTCGCCCCTACCATTCTGGCGGCCCCCTTCAACTTGTGTAAAGCAGCATTCACGCCAACTGCATCTTCTTCTGCGCAACAGCGATCAAGTTCGGCCAAATCATCACGGGTCGCCTTCAGATACAGGGCGGCCAGTTCATCGGTCAGCAGCGAGACAACCGGTGTCGGGGCGACGGCATTGCTCCCTGCTCTGGCAATATGACGCAGCAAAGTCGCCAGCTCCTTGAGGGCGACCGGCTTGTCCAGATGACCATCGCAACCACAGGATTGCAGCTCATTGGCAGCCTGTTCGCTGAGATCCGCGGTGATCACATAAACCGGCAGACGGGCCCAACGGTCAGATTGGCGCAACGCTCTGCACAGCTCGGCCCCGTTCATCACCGGCATCTGCAGATCGGTCAGCACAAAGTCCACCTCGTGCTGCGCCAGCAGATCCAGCGCCAACTGCCCGTTGGCGGCAGTGATAACGCTGGCACCGAGTTGCCCCAGTTGCAGGCTGATCAGCTCGCGATTGACATCGTGATCTTCCACCAACAGGACCCGCATGCCTAGCCCGGGCTGGGTACCGGCGACCGGCTGTTCAGGGGTTAATCGCGGTTGCAGCAGGGTAATGATGGTGCCGGGTACCCAGGACTCCCCCTGCCAGGCCCAATAGTAGAGCCCCTGTTCGTCCACCTCTGCTTGCAGCGTATCCACGGCGTTGCTGGCGGTGGCGATCCCCAACCGGCTGAGCCAGGGCGAAAGGGCCTCTGCCTCATCGTGAGGTAAAGAGAGCGCCAGCTGCCGCACCCTGGGCTGCCACTCCGGCTCCTGCGCCACCCGTTTGAGGGGTAACTCGCAGAAGAAGCGGCTGCCGCCACCGACGCGCCCCTCGACATCGATAAGGCCGCCCATCTGCTCGATCAGCTGCTTGCAGATCGCCAGACCAAGGCCGGTGCCTGGTGCCCGCAGCTGTCCTTCAACGGCAAACTGCTCGAACGGCATAAAAAGCGTGGGGCGCATCCTGGCGGTGATCCCCGGTCCCTGATCATCGACCCCGAAGCGCAGGGTCGCGTCTGCCAGCTCGGCCCACAGCACCACCTCCCCACGCTGGCTGAACTTGATGGCATTGGAGAGCAGATTGTGAAGCACTTGCCGTACCCGGTGAGGGTCGAGGGTCTGCAAGGCAGGCAGCGCCGGATCCAGCTGCAAGCGCAGTTGCAATCCCTTGGCCCGCGCCTTGGTCCAGTGCACCGCCGCCACGTGCTCGCACAGCTCGGCAAAATCGGTAGGCTGGGGCGAGAGGGAGAGTTGACGGCTTTCATTGCGGCTAAAATCGAGCACATCGTTGAGCAGGCCGAGCAACTCGTCCCCCGCCTGCCGTACCCGTGCCAGTGCAGACCCTTGTTCCTGTGACAACGGCGTCGTGGCCAACCACTCAAGCAGGCCGAGAATGGCATTCATCGGCGTGCGGATCTCGTGACTGATGGCGGCCAGAAAACGGCCCTTGGCCTGCACCGCCTGCTGCGCCTGCTCATGAGATTGTTGCAGTGCCTGATCCTGCTCGACCCGGGCGGTGGCATCCTGCATCACCGCATAGATCCGCCACCCCTGCGGCTGACTGCGGCCACGGCCATAGAGCTGCAACCAGCGCACGCCCTTGGTGGGATGGTGGTAACGCAGGGTGAACGCGAAGGGTTTGCCTGCCTGCAACATGGCGAACATCTCGCGCCGCACCCGGCTGCGATCCTCGCGCTCCAGCATAGCGAGCACCCGTTTCGGCTCACGGCGGATCTGCTGGCTCGCCAGCCCCAGCAGCTCGTAACAGCCGCGGCTGATAAAATCGATGGCCCCCACCCGCCCCCGCTCGAACATAAACTGCAGCACCACGCCGGGCACGGTATTGGTCAGGGCGCGCAGACGGCGCTCTGCCTGACGCAGGAAACGGGCCTGCTCACGCAGCACGCTGATATCCGACAGGGCGATGAGATCGGTGGCGGGCGCCTGCTTGTCCAGCCGCAGTGGATGCTGGGCATAGGCGAAGACCTGCTCCCCCAGCACCAACTCCCCTTCACTCTTCTGGGGCTGTACCGGCGGCAACATCAGCTGCTGCGAGTAGCGCAGGGCCAGACGTCGCCCCTGCTTGTTGGATTTGATCACCTTGCCCTCACTGTTGCGCAGATAGACGGGCACCGGCAGCGCCTGAAACATGGTTTCCCGCAACTCGCTCTCGATGGCCAGCGCCTTCTCGGCGGCGTGACGCTGGGCTACCTCCCGAGCCAGTTGCTGGCGAGAGCGCCAGATCCCGCCGATGACGATACCGCTGATCAGCAGTGCCATGGCGATGGATCCAAACCAGGCGGCATAGCTCACGCCGGGCTGCTGCACGACGAGCAAGCGGCGCCAACGCTGGTTCAGCTCATCGATCTGGGTGCTGGTCAGGGCCATCAGGTTGCGATCCATCACCCCGGCCAGCTCGGTCTGGTCTTTGTTGATGGCAAAACCCAGGCCGAAACGATCCTCCAGCTCCTCGATATCGAGACCTTCCAGCAGATTGGTGCGCTGGGGATATTGCAGCTGATAAAGCTCGCTCAGCATGGCGTCAGCCTTGCCCTGTTTGATCGCCGCCAGCCCCTGCTCGAGGCTGTCGGTGCGAAGCCACTCCTGATCACCGAGCAGGGCGAGCAGGGAGGGATCGTAGAGGGACTCCGGCACCAGAATGCGCTGGCGCTTGAGCTGGGTGATGTGATCGGCAACCACCTTGCGCTTGCTGATCAAGGCAAACCGGTTGATGGAGATCGTCCGGCTAAAGATGAATTCGTCCGTCAGTGCCGGGGATTCCGGCAAACCGGCCATCATATCCGCCTCACCGCGGCGCAGCTTTTCTATCGCCTCGGCCTTGCTGGCGGCAGCCACCAACTGGTATTTCAGGCCGGTCTCCTGGGTGACCCAGCGCAGCACATCCGCACTCCACCCTTTCGCCTCCCCCAGCTCATTGACGCCGCTATAGGGCATCAACTCGGGATTGACCACCAGACGGACGGTGCGCCCCCGGCCAGAGAGCCAGGCCTGTTCGGTATCGCTGAAGTGCAACTGGTTGACATAGAGCGATCCCTGATCGAGATAGCGACCCAGATCGGCATAGAGGCTGCCGGCAGGCATGTAGCGGATAGCGGTATCGATCAGGCGAGCCAGCTCCGGTTCGCCACGCATCATCAAGCGATAACTGACCACCCGCTCATCCCCCAGCAACCGGCGCAGTCGCAAGCCATCGGCGGGAAATTCGCGCATCAGATAACGCAATTGCAGGTAGTCACCCAGATAGGCATTCCCTTTGCCGCTCTCCAGCGCCGAATAGAGATCTTCCCCCTTCGGCAGTTGCCTGATCACCGCATTCGGGTAGAGCGCCCTGAGCATCCTGCCGGAGCTGGTAGCAGCCGGAACCAGAAAGGTCGCATGTTCGAGATCACCACGGTAGAGAATGGCGGCATCCGTCTCCATCATCGCCCGGCTGACCAGCATATCGGGCAACACGGTCGAGATCGGACCGACATGAGGGACTATGTCGCAGTGGCCTCGCAGCAGCGCATCGCGCACCGCTTGCCAGTCGGGCAGTTCGTGTACCTTGAGCGGGACTGGCAGCACGGCGGCCAGCTTGGCGATCCGATCCTTGAGCAGACCTCCCCCCGCTAACAAATAAGGGGGCGGAAGGGTGGCGGGATAACAGATCTCCAGCTGGGTGATGGAGTCGACATAGGCCTGGGTCGCCGGTGCCAGCGGCAGCACTGTGGTCTGCAATCTCGTGGACTGCGGCGGCTTGGCTTGCAACGGCATGACCAGCACTGTGGTCAGAAGCAGAAGGGGAATTTTTGTCATCTGAAAACAAAAGCCAGGCATCTGCCTGGCTTTTTATCACTCGTTGGGTTCAACATTTTCTACCCTGGCCTTGAGCTTCTGGCCAGGCCGGAAGGTCACCACGCGACGGGCGCTGATAGGAATATCCTCGCCCGTCTTGGGGTTACGTCCGGGACGCTGATTCTTCTCACGAAGGTCAAAGTTACCGAAGCCTGAAATCTTGACTTGTTCACCACGCTCTAGCGCCTGTCGGATTTCCTCAAAGAAGGCTTCCACCATATCTTTGGCTTCACGCTTGCTCATCCCGAGTTGGGTGAACAGGTGCTCTGCAATGTCGGCTTTGGTAAGCGCCATAGATCAATCCCTCAAGGATGCATTCAACTCTTCACCGAGGGCCCGCACGACATTGTCTACGGTCTCGGCAATCTCTTTCTCCTCCAGGGTGCGCTGGGTATCTTGCAATACAAGACTGATGGCCAGGCTCTTCTTGTCCTCTGCCATACCAGCACCCTGGTATACGTCAAACAAGTTTATTCCAACTACCTGATTTCCGCCAACTTTTTTAATTACCGCAAGCACATCACCTGCCAGAACCTGACGATCGACCACGACGGCGATGTCGCGACGGTTCGCCGGGAACTTGGAAACTTCGGCAGCCACCGGCACCTTGGCCGGGGTCAGCTTGTCCAGCTCCAGTTCAAACATCGCCGCGCGGCTCTTGAGGCCCAGCTTCTTCTCGAGGCTCGGGTGGATCACGCCGATGTGGCCGATCACCTCGCCATTACGCAGGATCGCTGCGCTCTGGCCCGGGTGCAGGGCGCTGTGCTCGGTACGCTCGAAGGTAAAGGTGGCCCCTTCGGCGGTCAAGTCCAACACTGCTTCCAGATCCCCTTTCAAATCAAAGAAGTCGGCTGCGCGGGTTTTGATGTCCCAGTGCTCGTCGCTCTGGTTGCCAGTGATGATACCGGCCAGCATCGGCTCCTGACGGATGCCGTTCTCGGCGCTTTCTTCCTTGATGAAACGCAGACCCTGCTCGAACAGACGCACGCGCGGCTGCTGACGATTCTGGTTATAAACCACCGCCTGTACCAGACCCGGGAACAGAGAGACGCGCATGGCGGACATCTCGACCGAGATCGGGTTCGGCAGCACGATGGCATCGCTCTGCGGGAACAGGGTTTGCTGGGTCTTGGGATCGACGAAGCTGTAGGTGATCGCTTCCTGGAAACCGCGGTCAACCAGCAGGTCACGCACGCGCTTCAGGGTCACCTGCCCTTCTGCCTGCTCAACCATCGCCAGAGAGGCGGCGGGTTTCAGGTTCGGGATGTTGTTGTAGCCGTAGATGCGGGCCACTTCCTCGATGAGGTCTTCCTCGATGGCGATATCGAAACGCCAGGAGGGCGCGAGCGCAGTCCAACCGTCAGCATCCACAGTGACCAGCATGCCGAGGCGAGTCAGGATCTCGACCACCTGAGCATCAGCCACGCTGATACCGATCACCTTGTCGAGCTTGCTACGACGCAAGCGGATGGGTGCCGCTTTCGGCAGATGGGCATCGGATTTGACCTCGATGACCGGACCGGCTTCGCCGCCACAGATATCCAGCAGCAAACGGGTGGCACGATCCATCACCTTGGCTTGCAGCTCGGGATCGACCCCGCGCTCGAAGCGGTGGGAGGAGTCGGTGTGCAGACCGTAGGCGCGGGCACGACCGGTGATGGAGAGCGGTGCGAAGAAGGCGCACTCCAGCAGGATGTCGGTAGTGGTCTCGGAAACACCGGTGCGATTGCCACCGAAGATACCGGCCATGCAGGCAGGGCCTTTGGTATCGGCAATCACCAAAGTAGTCTCTTTGAGCTTCACTTCGTTGCCGTCGAGCAGGATCATCGGCTCATCAGCGTGGGCACGACGCACCACCAGTTCCCCTTCCAGGGTAGCCAGATCGAAGGCGTGCATCGGCTGGCCATATTCCAGCAGCAGGTAGTTGGTGATATCGACAATGGCGTCGATGGAACGAATGCCGCCACGACGCAGCTTCTCTTGCATCCAGAGCGGGCTCTGTGCCTGCAGGTTCAGCCCCTTGATGACGCGACCCAGATAACGGGGGCAATCGGCGGTTGCTTCAACCCGGATCGGGAAAGTTGCATCAATTGTGGCAACAGCTGGCGCCCAGGTCGGCTCGACCACGTCCACGCTGTTGAGCACGCCAATCTCACGGGCGAGACCGGCGATACCGAGGCAATCGGCACGGTTCGGGGTCAAATCCACGTCGATGCTGACATCGTTGAGCGCGAGGTATTCGCGAATATCGGTACCGATGGGGGCATCGGCCGGCAGCTCGATGATGCCATCGGCTTCGACGTCGATACCCAGCTCACTGAAAGAGCAGAGCATGCCGTGGGACGGCTGGCCGCGCAGTTTGGCTTTCTTGATAGTGAAATCACCCGGCAGGGTCGCCCCTACTTTGGCCACGCACACTTTCAAGCCCTGACGGCAGTTCGGCGCACCGCAGACGATGTCCAGCAGCTCGGCCTCGCCTACGTTGACCTTGGTCACCCGCAACTTGTCGGCGTCAGGATGCTGGGCGCACTCGACCACTTCACCCACCACCACATTGTTGAACTGGCCAGCCACCGCTTCCACGGCGTCCACTTCCAGACCGGCCATGGTGATCTGCTCGGCCAGTGCATTGTCACTCAACTCGGTGCGGACCCACTCCATCACCCAGGATTTACTGAATTTCATGTTCTCTCGCCCTTACTTGAACTGCTTGAGGAAGCGCAGGTCGTTTTCGAAGAAGGCACGCAGGTCGTTGACCCCGTAACGCAGCATGGTCAGGCGCTCAACGCCCATGCCGAAGGCAAAGCCGGAGTATTTTTCCGGATCGATACCAACCGAACGCAGTACGTTCGGGTGCACCATGCCGCAGCCCAACACTTCCAGCCACTTGCCGTTCTTGCCCATCACGTCTACTTCGGCACTCGGCTCGGTGAACGGGAAATAGGAAGGACGGAAGCGAATGGTCAGGTCTTCCTCGAAGTAGTTGCGCAGGAAGTCGTGCAGAATGCCCTTCAGCTCGGTAAAGCTGGCATGCTCGTCAACCAGCAGACCTTCAACCTGATGGAACATCGGGGTGTGGGTCATGTCGTAGTCGTTACGATAGACGCGGCCCGGTGCAATGATGCGGATCGGCGGCTGTTGCTGCTGCATGGTGCGGATCTGCACACCGGAGGTGTGGGTACGCAGCATCAGATCAGGATTGAAGTAGAAGGTATCGTGATCGGTACGCGCCGGGTGGTGAGCCGGAATATTCAGCGCATCGAAGTTGTGGAAGCCATCTTCAATCTCGGGACCACGGGCCACCTTGAAGCCCATCTCGCCAAACAGGCGCTCGATGCGTTCGATGGTGCGGGTTACCGGGTGCAGACCGCCATTCTCGATGCGGCGGCCCGGCAGGCTGACGTCGATGGTCTCTGCGGCCAGCTTCTGGTTCAGCACGGCGACTTCGAGTGCTTCACGACGCTCGTTCAGGGCATCCTGAACCTGCTGTTTGGCCTGGTTGATCACGGCGCCCGCGGCGGGACGCTCTTCGGCAGACAAGGCACCCAGGCCCTTCATCTGCTCGGTAAAAAAGCCCTTTTTACCCAGATATTTGACCCGGATTTCGTCGAGGGTAGCGATATCGCTCACGCCCTCAATTTCGGCTCTGGCTTGGCCGACTACTTCTTCAAGCTGTTGCATGTCTTCCTCGTCACCACTCCCGGTACAGGAGCCTTTAGGCTAAATAAGGTCAAGAGGGGAATAATACAAAAAAAGCCCCTTCGCTGACCATAGTTAAGGTGGGCTTTTCTCCCTACAAATCATTTTGTTATATCAAGCGAGTCTCATCGGCTCACCGCCACTTTTGAAATAGTGGAACAAACATCTAGTTTGTTGGCATATGAACCATTTGTAGAACAAGTCATCTCGCACATATCACCTTGTGTGGAGAAATCTGTAGCGCGTGTAAAACAGTGGACAGAATATGGACGGGAGAATGGAAAAAGTGATGTAAAACCGTGAATGACAGATACAAAAAAGGAGGCCTGAGCCTCCTTTTAACGTTTATAACAGGACTGGATTAAACCAGAGCTGCTTTAGCTTTTTCAACCAGGGCGGTGAAAGCCATTTTGTCGTGAACGGCGATATCGGACAGGATCTTGCGATCGATCTCGATAGAAGCCTTCTTCAGACCGTTGATCAGACGGCTGTAGGACAGACCGTTCTGACGGGCTGCAGCGTTGATACGCGCAATCCACAGCTGACGGAACTGACGCTTTTTCTGGCGACGGTCACGGTAGGCATACTGACCAGCTTTGGTTACCGCTTGTACCGCTACGCGGTAAACACGGGAACGGGCGCCGTAGTAACCTTTGGCGGCTTTCATTACCTTCTTGTGACGAGCTCGAGCAGTCACACCACGTTTAACTCTTGGCATTTTTCACATCCCCCCTTATGCGTACGGCAGACAAGCGACAACACGTTTGTGGTCGGCAGCAGAAACCATGAATTTCGGTCCCAGCTGACGCTTACGCTTGCTGCTCTTCTTGGTCAGGATGTGACGCAGGTGGTTGTGCTTGCACTTGAAGCGACCCGAGCCAGTCTTTTTGAAGCGCTTTGCAGCACCCCGGTTGGTTTTCATCTTCGGCATTTCATACTCCGCATTGTGAGTGACAACAAAATCGCAAGGCGAACCGACTCACGGGCGAACCCGTGAGTCAATTTCTTGTGGGCCTTAAGATTTCTTCTTGGGTGCGAGGACCATCACAGCTTGACGGCCTTCGACTTTCGGGAACGACTCGACTACGGCCAACTCTTCCAGATCGTTCTTGACGCGTTCCAGAACCTTGATACCAAGATCCTGGTGGGCCATTTCACGACCACGGAAGCGCAGGGTGACCTTAGCCTTGTCCCCGTCTTCCAGAAAGCGAACCAGGTTGCGTAGTTTTACCTGATAGTCGCCTTCGTCAGTGCCAGGACGGAATTTGATTTCCTTGACCTGGACGACTTTCTGCTTTTTCTTCTGTTCTTTGGTTGTTTTGCTCTTTTCGTAGAGGAATTTGCCGTAATCCATGATCCGGCAAACGGGCGGCTCAGCATTTGGACTGATCTCGACCAGATCAACTCCGGCCTCTGCGGCCAAGTTCAGAGCATCCTGAATGGTAGTGATGCCGATGGCTTCACCATCCAGACCAGTCAGACGAACTTCTTTCAGACGGATCTCTTCATTGATCCGGTGAGCGCGGGCTTGCGGTTGCTTGCCCAGTTTTTTTCCGCCTTTTATAGCTTATTCCTCCACTTTCTTTTGTCCGCGGGTCTGAACTTCCTGGGTCAACAGAGCGATGAACTCTTCAACAGGATAAGTGCCCAGGTCAGCCCCTTTACGAGTCCGTACTGCAATCTTACCGGCTTCAACTTCTTTATCGCCGCAGACCAGCATGAAAGGTACTCGTTTCAAAGTATGCTCGCGGATTTTAAAGCCAATCTTCTCATTTCTCAAGTCCGCTTTTGCGCGAATGCCCGCATCATTCAATGCTTTGGCTACTTTCACCGCATAATCGGCCTGATTATCCGTGATATTCATGACCACAGCCTGAGTCGGCGCCAACCAGGTCGGGAACAGACCGGCGTACTCTTCTGTCAGAATACCGATGAAACGCTCGATAGAGCCCAGGATGGCCCGGTGGATCATCACAGGGACATGACGCTCGTTGTTTTCACCCACGTAAGTGGCACCCAAGCGACCAGGCAGGGCAAAGTCGAGCTGCACGGTACCACATTGCCACGCACGATCAAGGCAATCGTGCAGAGTAAATTCAATCTTGGGACCGTAGAACGCCCCTTCACCCGGCTGCAGATCGTACTTCAGACCGTTGAGTTCCAGCGCTTCGGCCAGTGCTTTCTCGGCGCGATCCCACATCTCGTCGGAGCCGATACGCTGCTCGGGACGAGTGGAGAGCTTGACCACGATGTTCTCGAAGCCAAAGGTACCGTAGACGTCATAGACCATACGAATACAGCCGGAGACCTCTTCCATGATCTGCTCTTCGGTACAGAAGATGTGAGCGTCATCCTGAGTGAAGCCGCGCACCCGCATCAGACCGTGCAGGGAACCGGACGGTTCGTTACGGTGGCAGGAGCCAAACTCGGCCATACGCAGCGGCAGATCACGGTAGGACTTCAAACCCTGGTTGAAGATCTGGACGTGACCCGGGCAGTTCATCGGCTTGATGGCGTACTCGCGGTTCTCGGACTGGGTGGTGAACATGGCCTGGGCATATTTTTCCCAGTGACCTGAACGCTCCCACAGCACACGGTCCATCATGAACGGACCTTTCACTTCCTGATAGTCGTACTCTTTGAGCTTGCCGCGGATAAAGGTTTCCAGCTCACGGAAGATGGTCCAGCCATCGTTGTGCCAGAACACCATACCGGGCGCTTCTTCCTGCATGTGATACAGGTCGAGCTGCTTGCCGATCTTGCGGTGGTCGCGCTTGGCGGCCTCTTCCAGACGCTGCAGATAGGCCTTGAGCTGCTTCTTGTCAGCCCAGGCAGTACCGTAGATACGCTGCAGCATCTTGTTGTTGGAGTCGCCACGCCAGTAGGCGCCGGACATCTTCAGCAACTTGAAGTGGTGGCAGTGACGCATGTTGGGCACGTGCGGGCCGCGACACATGTCGATGTACTCTTCGTGATGATAGAGACCTGGCTGGTCATCACGGGCAATGTTCTGATCCAGGATTTCGACTTTGTAAGACTCGCCGCGCGCCTCGAATACATCGCGCGCTTCTTGCCAGGAGACTTTCTTCTTGATGACGTCGTAATCCTTGGCTACCAGCGCCAGCATGCGCTCTTCCAGGGCAGCCAGATCTTCATCGGTCAGGGTGCGGTCAAGATCAACGTCGTAGTAAAAACCGTTGTCGATGACAGGACCGATGGCCATCTTGGTCTGGGGCCAGAGTTGCTTGATAGCGTGACCCAGCAAGTGGGCACAGGAGTGGCGCAGGATGTCCAGACCTTCTTCGTCTTTGGCGGTGATGATGGCCAGCGCAGCATCGGCTTCGATCAGCTCGCACGCATCCACCAGTTCACCGTTTACCCGACCGGCAATGCACGCCTTGGCGAGACCGGGACCGATGTCCGCGGCCACATCCATGACGGAAACAGAGTGGGCAAATTGACGTTGGCTGCCGTCAGGCAGAGTAATGATTGGCATTATGTGTTTCCTTATACAGTGGTGACCCCTACCAAAGGTCACATGCGGGATGGAAAAAGAGATTCGAATAAGGTGATGTTCCGGTTCTCCACAGCACTTTGCGAAGACGGCCTGACACGTAAACAGCATGTCTAACGTGACAAACCAAGCCAAAACGGCACCATGCTACCAGAAGTCACCGTGGCTGTATCGGATTTGATGAGATTTTCTACAGTTAAATGAGTCGCTTGCCGACTATTCACCAAGCAGGGATTGCCAGTTGAAGTCAAAACGACTGTTCCCCTCCTCGGCTAGTGCCAGCTCCTGCAGCACCTGAAGCGCCAGCTTGTTGCCCTTTTGCGCTGCCTGATAGAGCCACTGTTTCGCCTGAGAAAGATCGACACGCCCACTCGCCCCCATCAGATGAAGCACCCCGACTTTCAGCATGGCCGGCACATCGCCATTGCGGGCAGCCAGATCCATCCAGTGAAAGGCTTGACGCAGATCCCGCTTCACGCCTGCTCCGCGCAAATAGACATCCGCCAGCCGATATTGACCGAAGGGATCCCCCGCCTGCGCCGACTGATTATAGAGCGTGATGGCCCGATTCATATCCTGCTCACTCCCTTGCCCCACCTCATGACTCCAGCCCATCAGCGCCTGCGCCCTTGGTTGCCCCTGCGCCGCCAGTGGCGACCAGATCCGGGTCGCCTCATCGAAGTGACCGGTACGCCAGGCACGGTTGGCGGCAGCCATCTCCTGCTCTGTAGAGAGCGGGAGCAGACGCCAGATAACTAGAGCAAGCAGACCAATAAACAGCCAGCGGGAAGTGGTGGGGCTCATGATGATTTCCGTTATCCAGTTCTCATTTTGTCTATGTAAACGAAATGTAGCGCCGCAATCAAGCAAGAGATCCCTGCGACAACCCTTTTTGCACCCGGTCGCTCAGCAGTAGTTGTCATTTGTCCGGGGCACCTGCAAAATAACTGTATGTATAACCAGTACTAGTGCGCACCATGGCAGGACGAGGCAGCCCCCACAATATCGATCACCGTTTTAGCGGCCCCCTTGTCGAAACGGTCGATGACGGCTGGCAATCGTCCGATTGGGATGCCGCCTTCACCCCCTCTGTGCCTAGCACCAAGGTACGGGAGATCGATGCACGCAGCATCATCAGCTACAACAGCTCGCCGGATGTACCGTTTGGTCGCTCCATCAACCCCTATCAGGGGTGTGAACATGGCTGTATCTACTGCTATGCCAGACCCAGTCACGCCTATCTGGAGCTCTCCCCCGGCCTCGATTTCGAGAGCAAGCTGTTTGCCAAACGCAATGCAGCCGATCTGCTACGTCGGGAGTTTGCCAAACCGGCCTATCAGCCACAGACCATCGTCATTGGCGCCAATACCGACCCCTATCAACCCATCGAGCAGCGCTATCGCCTCACCCGGCAGTTGCTGGAAGTGATGCTGGCCCATCGCCATCCGGTCGGCCTCATAACCAAGAGCGCCATGATCTTGCGTGACCTCGATCTGTTGACCGAGCTGGCCAGAGAGGGACTGTGTCAGGTGATGGTGTCGGTGACGACCTTGAACGAAACCCTGCGGCGACAGCTGGAGCCCCGCGCCAGCACGGGTGCCGGCCGCTTGAAAGTGATCGAGAAGCTGGCCAACGCTGGCGTGCAGGTGGGGGTACTAGCCGCCCCCATGATCCCGCGGCTCAATGAGCCGGAGCTGGAGCAGATCATCAAATCGGCCGCCGAGGTTGGCGCCAGCTGCGCCGATTACATCCTGCTGCGATTACCCCACGAGTTGGCTCCGCTATTTGGTGACTGGCTCGATACCCACTATCCGGGCCAGAAGGAGGCTATTTTGAATCAGTTGCGAGCCAGCCGCGGTGGCGGGCTCAACAGTACCGCCTTCGGCACCCGCATGCGCGGTGAGGGGCATTTTGCCGATCTGCTGGCCCAGCGCTTTCGCCTTATCAGCAAGCGCCTTGGACTTGGCAAACGCCATATTCAGCTCAGGCTGGATGGGTTTATCCGCCCAGGGGAGCAGCTGTCGCTCTTCTAATCCCCCTCTCATGCCCTGCATATATCAGGTGCACAGCCCTTGCCTGCCAAGAGGTCGAGAGGAAGACCTGCCGCGACACATCCTGTAGGAACCCCGCTTTTCCGAATTTTCCAACGGATTAGCTATGTCACGACATGATCGCACTATCCGGTAAAGACAGGGCAAGCGCCTTAGCCTGCTCGCTGATCCCGACCCTGTTGCACCATTTCAACCGGCAGTCGCGAGGGTTCATGGGCCACTTCGTGCTCATCCTCGCCATACTGCGGCACCGCTGACGCTCCCCATACCCGGCTCCACCAAATTTCCCACGTGATCCAACTGGTCATATGCAGCTCCTGACGGTGAAGGTGATGGCAACGGCGCACCACTCGCTCGGCAGGATAGCGGCTGGGGATGACAGGGAAATGACAAAAAAATCACTTGTAAACAGGCAACGGGCCGTGGCGGGGAAAAGCCGAAACAGCTCACATATTCGGCGAAACAACCCTGAAAGCGGTCACAAATCTGCAGGTTGTGGATTGCAGCCCACCTTGTTCCCGCCAAAGCTGGCTTGCCCATTCAAGCATGTATAAAAACAGGGACACAATAATGAAACACACAGCGGGAATCTGGGCGATCGCAGGTGGATTTGACCCCATAGGTCCAGACACTTTTTCCCGCTTAGGGTTGTGATACCCGACTGCGCAGAAATTCCCGTGG
>NZ_JAPCJA010000063.1:0-21982 GCF_027707745.1 Aeromonas sp. QDB23 | reverse complement strand
CCAGCCGTAAGGCAAGCTTGCGGAAGAAGCAGCAATTTGCGGGCATGAGCAGCCCATATCTGGAAAAGGTATTGGATGCAGGGCTGGCTGAATTGAAGTCAATTTAACAATATGTTCACGCTCTCGCCCTGATGTCGAAGGGTGCTAGAGATACGTGGTGCTTTTATCGGCTTATTTTAATTGATAGAGTTAGCAGGCACTCAGGCATGATTAGTTAAAATACTATAAACACCATAATCAATAACTATTAGATGATAAAAACTATGGAACCACGCGCAGAAATAAGACGTCGTACCCGGCTGTCGCCGGAAGCTCGTCGCTCCCAATTGATGGAATGTGCCATCGAGGTGTTCTCCCGTCGCGGCATTGGCCGTGCCGGTCACGCCGAGATTGCCGAACAGGCCAAGGTCTCTGTGGCTACCGTCTTCAACTATTTCAACACCCGCGAGGAGTTGGTAGATGAGGTGCTGGCCGAGATCGAACGCTTTGTGAACCAGATGCTGTCGCAGGCATACGGTGACCAGGACTCCATTTTCGACAAGATCCAGCGTCATGTGCGCCTCTCTGTCGATGCCGCCTACGATCAACCGGATTATGCCGGTATCTGGCTGGAGTGGAGTTCATCGGTTCGGGAAGAGGTATGGCCCCGCTATACCCGGCTGCTCGATCAGTGCCTTGAGCTGATCGCCTGCGAGCTGCAAACCGCCATGGATGCAGGGGAGATCACCAGCGTGCTGTCGGCACAGGATCTTGCCCGCTCTTTGACCGGTTTTGGCTATGTGATGATGCAGATGATCAATCAACCCCAGCGCCCGGCGCGCGAAGAGGTGACTGATTTCCTGTTCAAGTACGTGACGGCACCTATTCAGGCTTGCTGATACGGCTTAACGAAAAAAGGCGCCCCTCATCGAGGGGCGCCTTTTTTTATCCAGTTTGTCTGGCTAGCTCAGCCGTGGCCATAGCCCCAGCGGCGGGTCAGTTCATGCTCGACACCCAGATGATCGAGGATGCGGGCGACCATAAAGTCCACCAGATCCTCGATACTTTTCGGCTCATGATAGAAACCGGGCGCGGCAGGCATGATGGTCACCCCGAGCCGCGCCAGTTTCAGCATGTTCTCCAGATGGATCGCCGAGAAGGGGGTTTCGCGGGGTACCAGGATCAGCTGGCCGCGCTCCTTGATCACCACATCCGCCGCCCGCTCCAGCAGATTGTCTGAGGTGCCGTTGGCAATGGCCGAGACGGTGCCCATGGAGCAGGGGCAGACCACCATCTGCTTGGGCGCTGCCGAGCCGGAGGCGACCGGCGAGAACCACTCCTCCTTGCCACAGGCCACGATCTGCCCATCGACGGCGCCATACTCGCGACAGAGATAAGCAGAGAGTTCTTTCGGCGAGCCGGGCCACTCCTGCTGCTGCTCGGTCTTGAGTACTACTCTGGCCGCAGAGGAGGCGAGCAGGTAGACCCGATAGTCTGCCTGCACCAGACACTGGAGCAGGCGCAGGGCGTAGGGGGCGCCGGAGGCACCGGTCAGCGCCAGGGTGATCGCTTTGTTCATAGTTCGCCGTGGTAATCCTTGAGGCGGGCGATCAGCTTGTCATGAATGCCACCGAAGCCGCCGTTGCTCATGATCAGAATATGGTCGCCATCGCGGCTCTCGGCCACCAGCCGGTTGATCAGGGTCTCCAGATCGTTGAATACCTTGGCGGGTCGGGTCATGTGGGCGGTCACTTCCCCCAGATCCCAGCCAATGTTGGGCGGCTGGAAGAAGAACACCTCGTCGGCGCCATCGAAGCAGCCTGCCAGCTCCTCCTTGTGAACCCCCAGCTTCATGGTGTTGGAGCGAGGCTCCAGCACCGCCAGAATACGTGAGCCGCCTACCTTGGCGCGCAGACCGCCGAGGGTGGTCTCGATGGCGGTGGGGTGGTGGGCAAAGTCGTCATAGACGCTGATGCCAGCCACCTCGCCCTTGAGCTCCATCCGCCGCTTGGGGGATTTGAACTGGCAGAGGGCTGCGATGCCGTGCTCCACCATGACACCGGCATGGCGGGCGGCCGCGATGGCCATCAGACCGTTGTTGACGTTGTGCTCGCCGATGCACTCCCAGTGCACCTCGCCCTGCTTCTCGCCATCCAGCCATACCTCGAAGGCGGAGCCGTCATCGGCCAGCTTGACCGCCTTCCACTTGGCGTCGTCCTGACCCACCAGCTCCACTTCGCTCCAGCAGCCCATCTTGCGTACGGCGGTGAGGTTGTCATCGGCTTGCGGGAACAGCACCCGGCCGTTGCTCGGCACGGTGCGCATCAGGTGGTGGAACTGGCGCTGGATGGCGGCGAGATCCGGGAAGATGTCCGCGTGGTCGAACTCCAGATTGTTCATCACCAGGGTGCGCGGATGGTAGTGGACGAACTTGGAGCGCTTGTCGAAGAAGGCGCAGTCATACTCGTCCGCTTCGATCACGAAGAAGGGGGCGGAGCCCAAGCGGGCGGAGACCGGGAAGTTGCCCGGTACGCCGCCAATGAGGAAACCGGGCTCCAGCTTGGCGTACTCCAGCACCCAGGCCAGCATGCTGGCGGTGGTGGTCTTGCCGTGGGTGCCGGCAACGGCCAGTACCCAGCGATCCTGCAGCACATGCTCCAGCAGCCACTGGGGGCCGGAGATATAGGGCAGATTGCGGTCCAGCACATATTCAACACAGGGGTTGCCGCGGCTCATGGCGTTGCCGATCACCACCAGATCCGGCGCCGGATCGAGTTGGGAGGGGTCATAGCCTTCGGTCAGTTCGATGCCCTGTTGCTCGAGCTGGGTACTCATGGGGGGATAGACGTTGGCATCCGAACCGGTCACCCGGTAACCAAGCTGTTTTGCCAACACCGCCAGACCACCCATAAAGGTGCCGCAGATCCCGAGAATGTGAATATGCATACCGCTTCCTTTCGCAGTAAAGGGAAGTGCGCATTCTAGGGGGTGTTGCGGTGGTGGCACAAGCCGCACTCATGGTGAGAGACCCACAGATGCGGCACAGGAAGCAGAAATCTTGTCACAGTTCGGGCGTGCGAGACAGTAATGGGTGGAACGGCTTTATTTGAGGCTTGATATTGTGTCGCACTTTCTTACAATTCTTCGGTTTTGTGACGCACCCTACAGTTTTACCATATCGCACTTTTCCAACGGAGAGTCTCCATGGGCAAGTTCTTGCTTTGCTATCTGGTCGGTGGTCTGGTGGCCATCAGTTGGGCTGCGCTGCCCGCTCATGGTCCCTGGGATCAGTGGGACCTCGCGATTTTTCATACCGTTAACGGCTGGCTCGGGCAGTCGCCGTTGTGGGCGGATCTGGTGGCCATCACCAATAACCGGCTGTTCGATCTGGCGGTGCTCGCCTGCATGGGGCTGATCCTGGCTCGCTGTTTCTTTGCCCGTGATATTGCTGGTCGTCGCCAGCTGGTGGCGATGGGCATTGTGATGCTGATGAGTGCGCTGGCGATCAATCAGCTTGGTCATCAACTGCCGGTGGAGCGCCCCAGCCCGACTCTGATGGTGAGCGACGCCTTGCGAGTCACCCATCTCAGTGCGATCCCGACCAAGGACTCTTCCGGCGATAGCTTCCCGGGGGATCACGCCCTGTTCCTGATGATCTTCGCCGGTTTTGCCCTGCGCTATCTGCCGCGCTGGGCCGGTGTCAGTGCATTGCTGATGGTGCCGATCTTTTCCGCGCCGCGCATTCTGGCGGGCGCCCACTGGTTTACCGATGTCTATGTTGGCGCGCTGGGGCTGGCGACCCTCTGCCTGCCTTGGTTACTGCTGACCCCGCTGGCGGATCGGCTGATCGCGCGAATCGTTCCCTATCTCGCACCATTGCCGTTGCTGCGCAGCCAGACCCACTGCCAGACCCACTGATTGAACAACGCAAAATAAAACGCCCCGACATCTTGATGTCGGGGCGTTTTGTTATCAGCCCGCTAGAGCATCAGCCTTGATAGCCGTTCGGGTTGTTGCTTTGCCAGCGCCAGGTATCGACCATCATCTGCTCCAGACCACGCTCTGCCTGCCAGCCCAGCTCAGCACGGGCCAGCGTCGGCTCTGCCCAGCACTCGGCGATGTCGCCCGGGCGACGGGGTTTGATCTGGTAGGGAATGGGTCGGCCGCTGGCCGCTTCAAACGCCTTGACCATCTCCAGTACCGAGTAGCCCTGACCGGTACCCAGGTTGTAGGTGAAGACGCCGGTGTCGCGCTTGATGCGCGCCAGTGCTTTCAGGTGGCCGATGGCCAAGTCCACCACATGGATGTAATCGCGCACGCCGGTGCCGTCTGGCGTTGGATAGTCGTTGCCAAATACCCCCAGCTCCTTGAGCTTGCCGACACCCACCTGGCTGATATAAGGCAGCAGGTTGTTGGGAATGCCGTTGGGATCTTCACCAATCAGGCCGCTCTCGTGGGCGCCGACCGGGTTGAAGTAGCGCAGCAGTACGATGGCCCAGCGCGGATCGGATTTGGACACGTCGCGCAGGATCTCTTCCACCATCAGCTTGGAGCGGCCGTAGGGGTTGGTGGCGCTGGTGGGGAAATCTTCCCGTAGCGGCACCGAAGCGGGATCGCCATACACGGTAGCCGAGGAGCTGAACACCAACCGGAACACGCCCGCCTTGGCCATCTCTTCGCACAGCACCAGAGTACCGCTGATGTTGTTCTGGTAGTAGGTGAGCGGGATCTGGCTCGACTCCCCGACCGCCTTGAGGCCGGCGAAGTGAATGACCGATTCGATCTGGTGGTTGGCAAACAGCTGCTGCAGGCAGGCTCTGTCCAGCACATCCCCTTCGACGAAGGTGACCGGTTTGCCGGTGATCTGCTCGACCCGCTTGAGTGACTCCGGTGAGGAGTTGGAGAGGTTGTCGAGTACCACGACCTGCTGCCCCGCGCCGAGCAGCTCAACCAGGGTGTGGGAGCCGATATAGCCGGCGCCCCCTGTGACCAGTATTGTCATTTTTTTATCCCGTGTTCTGGTGAAACTGGGGGCAGAGTCTACCCGTCCTGTCTGCTCTGGAAAAGCTTGGGATGCCAATGAAGCCTTCGTTACTGCTCAAGAAAGCCTTCACCACGGCTCAATAATCGAGACTGATATCCCCTGTCGCGGTGCAGGAGCAGGCCAGAGCAACGCCGCTCTCCAGATCCTGCGCACTCAGGGTCATCACGCTCTGGCGCTCGATATCCCCCTCGGTGGAGCACCTGCAGGCGCCACATACGCCGGCGCGACAAGCTGCCATCATGGTTTCGCCCGTTGCTTCCAGCGCCGCCAGCAGGGTCTGGCCCGGCAGAATCTTCACCTTTTTGCCGCTCTTTTTCAGGGTCAGCCAGAAGTGGTCGCTGGTGGTCATGGCGGGCTCTGCGGGAGGAAGACCGAAGGACTCCTGATGCAACTGCTCCGGTGGCAATCCCAGCTCCGCCAGCATGGTGCTGATAGCCGCCATATAGGGGGTGGGGCCGCAGAGATAGACATGGCGCTCGTGCAGATCAGGGGTCAGTTCGGCCAGCATGGCGGGGGTGAGTCGGCCAATCCAGGGGTGATCTGCTGGGGCCTCTTCCAGAATCAGGGCATGGCGCACGCCGGAATTGGCCGCAGCCAGCGCAGCCAAGTCGTTTGCGAAGATCACATCCTCCGGCGAGCGGGCGCTATGGATAAAGCGGATATCGGCGTCCGGCCGTTTGGCGAGCTCGTCCCGCAGCATGGCCCACATGGGGGTGATGCCGGAACCAGCGCTCAAGAGCAGCGGCCGCTCGCAGGGCAGGGCGGTCAGGTTGAAATCGCCGAACGGGCCATCAGCCCTTATTTGATCACCCACCTGCAAGGTCTGGTGCAGATGGCGGGAGACTCGTCCCACATCCTTGATGGTGACCTGCCAGCACGTATCCTGCGGGCTGGAGGAGAGGGTGTAGGCGCGGCACTCCGGCTGGCCGTCGATCTCGGTATGCAGGGTGATGCACTGGCCAGCCAGTACGGGAGGGAGGCTGCCAGAAAGCGGCGCCAGCTGCCAGCTCACTACGTCGTGGGTGTTCTGTTGGCGGCCAATGCAGGTGAGCGTGAGAGAGGTCATCACAAGGCTCCTTATGTTTGAAACGGGTTGAAAAACGTCTGATGGAAAAGCCGGATCCAGAAAAAAGGCGAGCCGGGCGGCTCGCCAAACGCTTACAACATGAGGTGCCGATCAGGCCGCCAGGATCTCGGCCAAGTCAGCCTCGGCCGTGGTGGTCCCTTTCAGGCCAAACTGCTCCTCCAGCACCTTGAGCAGGGCTGGGGTGAGGAAGGCGGGGGCGGTCGGCCCGGTACGAATGTCTTTCACCCCAAGGGAGAGCAGGGTGAGCAGAATGACGATGGCTTTCTGCTCGAACCAGGAGAGCACCAGCGTCAGCGGCAGATCGTTGACCCCGCACTCGAACGCCTCGGAGAGCGCCAGTGCCAGCTGGATGGCAGAGTAGGCATCGTTGCACTGACCCACGTCCAACAGGCGCGGAATGCCGCCGATGTCGCCAAAGTCGAGCTTGTTGAACTTGTACTTGCCGCAACCCAGGGTGAGCAGCAGGCTGTCGCGCGGCGCTGCCTTGGCAAACTCGGTGAAGTAGGCGCGCTCGGCCTTGTCGCCGTCACAGCCACCCACCAGGAAGAAGTGGCTGATCTCCCCGGCTTTGACCTTCTCAATCACCGCGGGCGCGGCCTGCATCAGGGCGTTGCGGGCAAAGCCGATGGTGATGAAGTGCTCGAGCTCGGTGTGTTTGAAGCCATCGAGTGCCAGAGCCTTGGCGATCACGGCGGAGAAATCATCCCCCTCCAGATGAGTGACGCCCGGCCAGCCGACGATGGAGCGGGTGAAGATGCGGTCACTGTAGTTGCCCACGTTCGGGTCGATGATGCAGTTGGAGGTCATCACCACGGCGCCCGGGAAGTTGGCAAACTCCTTCTGCTGGTTTTGCCAGGCGGAGCCGTAGTTGCCCACCAGATGGGGGTACTGCTTGAAGAAGGGATAGGCCAGTGCGGGCAGCATCTCGCCGTGGGTGTAGACATGAATGCCGGTCCCCTTGGTCTGCTCCAGAATGAGCTTGAGATCCATCATGTCGTGGCCGGAGACCAGAATGCACTTGCCGGGGATGGGGGTGACTCTGACCTGGGTCGGTTCCGGATGGCCGAAGGCGCTGGTTTCACCGAGATCCAGCATCTCCATGATTTTGAAGTTGAGCTGACCGATCTCCATGGCACAGTTGAACAGCCGACCCATTTCGCTCGGGTCTGTGCTGAGCCAGCTCATGATGCGGTGGAATTCGGCGGCCACCTCGTCACTCTGCTGATCCAGCACCCGAGCGTGCTCCATATAGGCGGCCGCGCCCTTGAGGCCGTAAAGGCAGAGCAGGCGCAGCCCCATGATGTCTTCATTCACCTCGTTCTTGCCCCGATTGGGGGCGGCTGGCGCAGCATTGGCGAGCTGTTCCAGCAGCTCGGCGCCGGGCTCGAAGTGAGCGGATTGCGGCAAGTCGTTGACCTGCACCGCCATGGCGGCCAGACGATCGGCCAGCTGCTGGCGATAGGCAAGGGCCTGATTGACGTAGGCCACGATGCGATTCGAGTCGAAGTTGACGTTGGTGAGGGTGGCGAAGAAGGCCTTGGGCACGAAGGCATCGATCTCGCGGTCGATGATGCCCTGCTCGCGGGCGGCCAGCGCCCAGGCGCTGAGTCCCTGCAGGGTATAGATCAGCACATCTTGCAGATCCGAGGTTTCCGCCGTCTTGCCGCACATACCTTGTGCGTAGGCACAGCCGTTGCCAGCTGGGGTACGAATTGTCTGTTCACATTGCACACAAAACATCATGTCTCTCCTAATTGGACATTTCAGTTGTTTGTTTTGTGGCGATTCTATTCCCCTCGTGAAAAACTTAATAGACATTCAATTTGCCAATTAAGATTCCCTTGATGCAGATCAAAAATAAAAAAAGCCGCCCAAACAGGGCGGCAAGCGGGTGGATAAAAGGAGAGACAACTCAGGTTTGCAACAGAACATAACAATCAAGCGGGTTGGGCCGGGGTCTGGTCAGGTGCCCCCAGCCCGCTACTTACTCAAGCAAGCATACGTATGCTGTAGCTGGCTTGGTTCACTATCAGGCCAGATAAGCGCGCAGCATCCAGACCAGTTTTTCCTGCTGTTGCACATAGTCGGAGAGGATGGAGGCGGTGCCTTCATCACCGGCTTCGGCGGCCTGACCCAGAATGCGGCGCTGGGCGACCAGCAGTTCGCGGAAGCTCTCCAGCAGGGATTCGACACAGGCGCGGCCATCGTGCAGCCCTTTCTGCTCGGGGATGGCAGAGACTTTCAGGTAGTCGCTGAAGCTGTGCATCGGCACCCCGTCCAGCGTCAGGATCCGCTCGGCCAGCGCATCGACTTTGAGCAGCAGGTCGTTGTAAATCTCTTCAAATTTCAGGTGCAGTTCGAAGAACTGGTTGCCACGGATATTCCAGTGGAAGCCGCGCACGTTCATGTAGAGGATCTGGTAGCTGGCCAGCAATTTGTTCAACTCGGCTGCCAGGGCTTGTGATTGAGCAGTATCAAGACCAATCGGGCTTTTCATCATTCACCTCCAGATTTGGAAATCGGTTTTAAATTCTCTTTTGGAACTTGTCTTTCGAAACCCAGTCAGAATAACGCCTTGCAAAATGCAGGGACAATTGCTTGTGCCTAACTGTTTGATAGCTAACGGCTATCAAACAGTACGCAGCAGCGGGGACAATGGATGAGGATTAGGGGAAGTATTTTTCGAGCAGCGCCATCAGGATGGCCTGGCACTCGCGGTCCGCTTCGCTATCGACCTTGCTGGCGCGAAAGTGGAGCTGAAAGGCGCGCATGACGGCGCGGCTCTGCTCATCCCACTGGCCGGTCTGGGGTAGGCCGTAGCCATAGCGGGCCAGCTGTTGTTGCCACATTGCCGCATCCCAGTCGGGCAAGGGGCTGGCCAGTAGCTCGGCTACCCGATCTTCATCGGGCCAGGCGCCGACCCCGTACGTCAGATAGAGCTGGCGCCAGGGGAAGTGGGGGCCGGGATCCTGCTTGCGCTCGGGGGCGACATCGCTGTGGCCCAGCACCTGGGTCGGTGGAATGCGGTAGCGGGCGACCAGCTCCCGACTGAGGGCGCCGACGGCGGCAATCTGCTGCGGGGTATAGGGTTGCCAGCGGCGGGCATCGGGGGCCAACGACTCATCTTCCGCTGGATAGCCGAGGTTGACGATCTCGATGCCAAGGGAGCTGGCATTGAGCCCGGCATATTGGTGCCAGCGGCTGCGCCCTGCATGCCAGGCGCGCGCACTGTCCGGCACCAGCTGATAGACCGGTAGCGGGGTCTCGTGGTTATCGCGGGGGATCAGGTAGTGGGCGCTCACCTTGTGCTCCGGCTCGGTCAGCAGGCGCAGGGAGTTGGCATCATCTTCGTCGGTGTAGTGGAGGATCAGAAAGGCGATCCGCTCGTTCTGGTTGGCGCTCTGATAGCGGGTCGAGAGCTGGTATTCGGACGGGGTGCAGGCGCCCAGTAGCAGAACTAGTGGCAGAAAGAAGAGGGGAAGAAGACAGCGCCAGCGCCATCCCCCTGCCACAGCCAGTCTGCTGAGCGTGGGGGGAGTGAGTCGCTGGCACATGTCGAAGGCCCTGCCCGGTCAGTTGCGCTGTTGGTTAGCTGCGGTACTTGGCAGTGAGGCCGATCAGGAAGTTGCGCAGGATCTGATCCCCGCAATCCTGATAGTGCTTGTGATCCTTGGAGCGGAACAGGGCACTGAGCTCGGACTTGGAGAGGTTGAAGTCGGCGAGCTTGAGCGTGCCGAGCATGTCCTCTTCCTTGTAGTTGAGGCCGATGCGCAGCTTGCGCAGGATCATGTTGTTGTTGATCCGGTTCGGGATCACCTGGGCCGGGGCATCTTCCCGCACACCACGGCGCGCGATGATGAAGCCATCGAGGAACTGGCTCAGGGCCGAGTCGGGACAGGCGACATAGCCTGCCTCTTGCTCTTCACCTTCCGCCGCCTCTTTCATCAACCAGCTGTGCAGCTGGGCGTGAGTGACCGTCAGGTTGCCCTTGGCAAACATCTCGACCATCTCGTCGTTGCTGATGGTGAGGGCGTAGCGCAGACGGCGCAGAATATCGTTGTTGGTCATGCTGACTCCTGTGTAAACGGCGCAACTTTACCATCTGGCGGCCCTCGCGTCAGAAAAAGCGGGGGCCGGTACAGTTCGGGTCAAGCCAATCAAGCCTTACCGAGATAGCGGGGCGCCTCCTGGCGCACCAGTTCCAGCGCATCTTGCAGCTCCAGCAGCTCGGGTTCCAGCTCGCTGACCGGTACGCCGTCGCGCAGCTGTTGCTCCAGCTGGGAGAGCAGCCGTTGCAGCCCCGGCACCCCGGAATAGGCACAGCCACCGTTGAGGCGGTGGAGCTGGGCCAGCACCTCGCTATCTTCAATTTCGCCAGCCAGTGCGCTATCAAGCACCGGCTCGACTTCGTCGAAACTGGCCAGCAGCATGGTCAGCATCTCTTTGGCGAGATCCTCTTTGCCCGCCGCCTGCCGCACCGCCAGCGCCCAGTCTATCTGCTGAGCACCGTCATTCTGGTGGCGACGATAGGCAAAGTCGGTGATGAGCTGGGCCAGCATGGTCTCGTCGATGGGCTTGGCCAGATAGTCGTCCATCCCCTGGCGGATCAGCCGCTCCCGCTCGCCGGGGATGGCGTGGGCGGTCACCGCCACGATCGGGGTGGTGGTATTGAGTGACTGGTTGCGGATCGCCTGGGTGGCGCTGATGCCATCCATGATCGGCATCTGGATATCCATGAAGATGATGTCGAACGGCTGGCTCTGGGCCTGCTTGACCGCCTCCTTGCCGTTCTTGCACACCACCACCTGACTCACCATCTCCTTGAGCATGGCGGCGATCAGCTTGAGGTTGGCGGCGTTGTCATCCACCGCCAGTACCTTGATCGGTTGCAACTGGCGCGGCGCGGGTTGGGCGGGCAGCTTCTGGCGGCTCGCCTCGGGCGAGAGCAGGGCGTGCAGCAGCTTGCGGTGGTTGACCGGTTTGGAGAGGCAGTGCTGGGCACCGTGGGCCAGCATCGCCTCGTAGAGCGCCGGCTCGTGGCTGCTGAGCAGCACTATGGTGTTCTGCTGCAGGCCGCTCAGGCTGTCGAGGCGGCCGATCACCTGCTGTGGCGTATGCAGGGTGCTGCTGCCGATGATCACCATCTCCTGCTCGCTCATTTCGGGCCAGGGGTCATCGCTGGTCAGTGGCTGCACGTCGAGCTGCCACTCCGCCAGCAGGGCGAGCAGGGAAGCTTGGGCGAAGGGATCCGGCTCCAGCAGCCAGAGCCGTTTGCCACGGATCCGATCCAGCGGCAGTTGATCGGTCTGGGGCAGGGGTGAGACCTCCACATCGAGACTGAACGAGAAGATCGAGCCCTTGTCCAGCTCCGACTCGAAGCGGATCTGGCCGCCCATCTGCTGCACCAGCTTCTGGGTAATGACCAGGCCAAGACCGGTGCCGCCATAACGGCGGGAGATGGAGGAGTCGGCCTGATTGAAGGCCTGGAACAGTTGGCGCTGCTGCTCTTGCGAGATGCCGATACCGGTATCGCGGATCCGGATGTTGAGTCTCACCTTGTGGTTGCCGCTGCCTATCTGCTCGATATGGACATCGACGTTGCCCTGCTCGGTGAACTTGATGGCGTTGCCGGCGAGGTTGGTCAGCACCTGCTGCAGCCGCATGGGGTCGCCGGTGAGGGAGTCCGGCACGTCGGCATCCACCCGCAGGGAGAGTTCCAGCTGCTTGTCGTGGGCGCTGGGGCCGAGCAGGTGCATGGTCTCGTTGAGAGTGTCGCGCAGGCTGAACGGGATATGCTCCAGCTGCAACTTGCCCGCCTCCAGCTTCGAGAAGTCGAGGATGTCGTTGATGATGCCAAGCAGATTGCGCGCCGACTTCTCGATGGTCTGCATGTAGTCGGTCTGGCTCGGGGTCAGGCTGGTTTTCAGCAACTGGCGGGTAAAACCGATAACGCCGTTGAGCGGCGTGCGCAGCTCGTGGGACATGTTGGCCAGAAACTCCGACTTGACCCGTGCCGCCTCTTGCGCCCGTTTTTTGGCCATGTCGAGCTCGACGTTCTGGATCTCGATCTGCTCCAGCGTTTCGCGCAAATCCGAGGTGGCCTGATCGATATTCTGCTGCATCTCTTCGTGATATTCGGAGAGCGCCTTGGCCATGGCGTTGATGCCGTTTTTCAGCATATCCAGCTCGCCGGTCAGCTCGCCGCTGACCCGGGTATCGAGCCGCCCCTCCCTGATCTTGTGCACCGCCTGCACCATGTTGGTGATGGGCTGGGTCACGCTCTTGACCAGACGGAAACCAAACAGGGTACTGAAGGCAACCCCGATGAGCACCATGATCACCGCAAAGAAGGTGTCGCGGTACTGCAGCAGCATGGCCCGATCGGTCGCCATCTGCATCGAGATGTAGCCGATCATCGGCGGCTCTACATCGCTGGGCAGCGGAAAGCCATCGAGGCTGGTTTCGGCCTGGATCGGGGTGCGCAAAATGATGTCGTCCCCCTGAAACGTCACGCTGGTCAGATCCGGAATCGGCTCGCCATCGGGCAGTCTGAGCCGGGTGAAATCCCGGTGGTAGTTCGAGGTGACGAACAGCTGGTTGTCCTGGGTGAAGACCGCGATGGATTTGATGAAGGGGGAGTTCTTGCGATGGGTCAGGCCAATCAGCCGCTTGAGGGATTCGCGACTGTGCTGGGTCATGCCATATTCACTGGCGATCGCCAGCGGTTCGATGATGTTGATCCCCTGATCAATGAGGTTGTTTTCCAGCTGCTGGTAGCGGTGGAAGGTGAAGTAACCGGCCATCAGGCCACCGATGATCAGGGTCGGCAGAATGGTGAAGGCGAGAACGCGTGCTCTCAGGCCATATTTGGTCATACGAACAGGCCACCAGTGAACAGGGTTGGCGATAGGGTTGATGGCAATGCACGGGCTCTCAGGCCGTATTTGGTCATACTATTATTCTTGTGGGACAATACCCGGCAGCAGATTCCACAATCATGACATAGCCACCTATAGGCACCAAGTTTTATGGCCCAGTTTTTCAAGCCCCAAAAGAAGTCCACCCAGCTCCAACGCATTGAATTTACGATAGACACCCTCGATCACCACTGCGTCGGTATCGGTCGCCATCAGGGCAAGGCGATCTTCGTCGAAGGGGCTCTGCCCGGCGAGACCGTCAAGGCACGCATCACCGAAGAGAAAAAACAGTATGGTCACGCCGCCTTGCAACAGGTGGTGACCCCAGCGGCCAATCGTATCGCCCCCTTTTGCAGCCACTATCGCGAGTGCGGCGGTTGCAGTGCCCAGCACATGTCGGTTGCCGATCAGCAAGCGGCCAAGGCGGCCGGGCTGGTCAGCCTGTTCGAGCGGTTGGGCAACATCAAGGCGCCGGCGCTGGAGCCGGTACTGACCGGTGAAGATCGCGCCTATCGCCGGGTCTGTCGCCTGGCCATCAAATTTGACAAGAACGGTCGCTGCACCCGGGTCGGTTTCCGCCGCCGCAACAGCAACGATCTGGTGGAGATCGACGGTTGCCCAGTGCTGGCCGAGCCGCTCTCTGCGCTGATCCCGGCACTGCGTGAGTGCCTCAATCGCCTCAAGAGCCAGCGCGAGCTGGGCCATGCCGAGCTTATCCAGGCCGAGCAGGGGATCATGATGCTGCTGCGTCACACCGGCCGCCCCAATGAGGCGGATCGCGCCCTGCTGGTGGCGTTTGCCAAAGCGCAGGGGATCGACCTCTATCTGCAGGCGGCTGATGAACGCATCGAAGCGCTGCAGCAACAATTTTCCCCATCCTACTCGCTGGATGGCCTGTCTCTTGCATTTGCTCCCGGTGATTTCATTCAGGTCAACGGCCCCATCAACCAGAGCATGGTTGAGCAGGCGCTGACATGGCTCGGGGCGAGCAAGGATGACAAGGTGCTCGATCTCTTCTGCGGTATCGGCAACTTCACCCTGCCGCTGGCCCGTCAGGCTCGCGAAGTGGTGGGAGTGGAAGGTGAACTGGCCATGGTGCAGCGGGCCGAAGAGAACGCCCGTCGCAACGGCATCAGCAATGCCCGTTTCTACAAGGCCGATCTGAGCGATGACATCGTCGGCATGTCCTGGGCGCGGGAAGGGTTCGATCTGGTGCTGCTGGATCCTGCTCGCCCTGGCGCGCTGGAAGTGATGGGGCACGTCGTGAAACTTTCACCCAAGCGGGTGGTCTACGTCTCCTGTAACCCGGTCACCCTGGCGCGGGACAGTCAGGTGCTGGTGAAAGGGGGTTACCGTCTGGTGCGCCTCGGCATGCTCGACATGTTCCCTCACACCGGTCATCTGGAGTCCATGGCACTGTTTGAACGGATCTAGGCTGCGGGGTATCCAGATGTTCCGTAGCAGCGGTCATCTGGAGTCCATGGCGCTGTTTGAACGGGAGTAAATGACTCATCAGTTTGGCGATGCCTGATTGGTCATCCGGCTGTTTGATCAGATGTGATTGGGGTAATCTAGACCCTTGTCGTTCGGCAGGGCCTGTCGGCGCGCTCTATTGTCTTTCTGGACAATATGCCTTGAAAAGCGCGCCGGATATCCCCATTTGAGGCAATCTCATGAGAGGGAGAAAGTGACAGCTTTCGGCCCGATAATTTAAAGGATTGATACCATGGTTGCGGTTCGCGATATTCATTTGAAAGACAACTTCACCCTGGAGGAGTGGGTCGGCTCGCTCTCCTTGAGTGACAGTGACAAGGATCAGCTGCGAACCGTTTACCAGTACTGTCTGACGCTCGGTGACGAGGCGCTGACCAGCAAGTTGCTGGTGCGCGGCATTGAAATGGTGGGCATCCTGCAGATGCTCAGCATGGATATCGGTACCCTCAAGGCGGCCATCATCTACCCCTTCGTCGAAGCCGGTCTCATCAGCCAGGAGCGGATGGACGAAGACTTCGGCTCCAAGATTGCCAAGCTGGTGGAGGGGGTGCTGGAGATGGAAGCCATCCGCTCCCTGCAGACCCTCCATCGCAGTGAAACCTCGCCTGAGCAGGTAGACAACGTGCGCCGCATGCTGCTCGCCATGGTCGAGGATGTGCGCGCCGTGGTGATCAAGTTGGCGGAGCGAATTGCCTGCCTGCGTGAGGCAAAGACGGCAGATGAAGAGACCCGGGTGCTGATGGCCCAGGAGATCACCAACATCTATGCGCCGCTCGCCAACCGTCTCGGGATCGGCCAGCTCAAGTGGGAGCTGGAAGATCTCGCTTTCCGTTACCTGCACCCGGATACCTACAAGCAGATCGCCAAACAGCTCGATGAGAAGCGGCTCGATCGCGAGCGCTACATTCGCGAGTTTGTGCAATCCCTGCGTAATGGCCTGAAAGAGGCTGGGGTGGAAGCGGAGGTTTATGGCCGTCCGAAACATATCTACAGCATCTGGCGCAAGATGCAGAAGAAGCACCTCGAATTCAACGAGCTGTTCGACGTGCGCGCGGTGCGGGTAGTGACCAAGCGGCTGCAGGATTGCTATGCGGCGCTCGGTATCGTGCATACCCAGTTCCACCACATTCCCCGCGAGTTTGACGACTATGTCGCCAACCCCAAACCCAATGGCTATCAGTCCATCCACACCGTTGTGGTGGGGCCGGAGGGCAAGACCGTCGAGATCCAGATCCGTACCGACCAGATGCATCAGGATGCCGAACTCGGCGTCGCTGCCCACTGGCGTTACAAGGAAGGCGCGCAGGCTGGCGGCAAGGCCAATACCTTCGAAGACAAGATCGAGTGGCTGCGCAAGCTGCTCGCCTGGCAGGAGGATCTCTCCGAGAGCGGCTCCCTGCTCGAGGATCTGCGCAGTCAGGTGTTCGAGGACCGGGTCTACGTCTTCACCCCGAAAGGGGATGTGATCGACCTGCCGGCGGGTGCCACCCCGCTCGATTTCGCCTATCACGTCCACAGCATGATCGGCCACCGCTGCATCGGCGCCAAGATCGACGGCCGCATCGTGCCGTTTACCTACGCGCTGCAGACCGGCGATCAGGTAGAAGTGATCACCCAGAAAGAGCCGAACCCGAGCCGCGACTGGATGAACCCCAACTCCGGCTTCCTGCGCTCCAGCCGGGCGCGGGCCAAGGTGGCGACCTGGTTCAGAAAGCTGGATCGGGACAAGAATATCGTGGCGGGTCGCGAGCTGTTCGAGAAGGAGCTGGATCGCCACAACCTCAGCATGTCCAAGATCGACAAGGGCAACATGCTGCGGCGCTTCAATCTGGAGAGCACCGACGATCTGCTGGCCGGTATCGGCAGCGGCGATATCCGCATCAACCAGGTGCTCAACTATCTCGACACCTGCTATAACAAGCCGACGGCGGAAGAGGAAGATCGTCGCCTGCTGGAGAAACTGGAGCAGAAGGCCAATGCGCCGATGCGCCACAAGCCCAAGGATCACATCGTAGTGGAAGGGGTCGGCAACCTGATGACCCATATCGCCCGCTGCTGCCAGCCGATCCCGGGGGACTCCATTCAGGGCTTCATCACCATGGGGCGCGGTGTCTCAATCCACCGGGAAGATTGCGAGCAGCTCAAGGAGCTGTCACGGCGCAATCCGGAGCGGCTGATCGATGCGGTGTGGGGCGAGAACTACTCCGGCGGCTACGGCCTCACCATCCGGATCATCTCCAACGACCGCTCCGGCCTGCTGCGCGATATCACCACCGTGCTGGCCAACGAGAAGATCAACGTGATGGGGGTGCGCTCGCGCTCCAATGTGCGCGAGCAGACCGCCGAGATCGACATGGAGCTGGAGATTTACAATATCAACGCCTTCAACCGGGCGTTGGCCAAGCTCAGTCAGCTTAACGACGTGATCAGCGCCAAGCGGCTGTAATTATCGAACCGACCGGCCCCTGTGGCCGGTCTGCATTTCCGACCCTTTTTGAACGAATCAACAAGCGAATATCCCATGTCTCAACGTTACGACCTCTCTCAACTGCTCGACATGATATTGCTCGGCTGCGCGGCGTGATGTCGCTTTATCCCCCTTTAACGAATCGAAAGTGAGTAGCCCATGTCTCAACGTTACGACCTCTCTCAACTGCTCGACATCATGGCTCGTCTGCGCGATCCGCAAAACGGCTGTCCCTGGGATCTGAAACAGGACTTCCAGAGCATAGTGCCGCACACCCTGGAAGAGGCCTACGAAGTGGCCGATGCCATCGAGACTGAGGATTGGCAGGGGTTGAAAGGGGAGTTGGGCGACCTGCTGTTTCAGGTGGTGTTCTACGCCCAGCTGGGTAAAGAGCGCGGCTTGTTCGACTTTGCCGATATCGTCGACGCGGTGAGCGAAAAACTGATTCGCCGTCATCCCCATGTGTTTTCCGATGCAGATCTTTCCAACGAGCAGGCGGTAAAAGCGAACTGGGAGGCAGAAAAAGCCAAAGAGCGCGCGGCACTCGATAAAGAGAGCGTGCTGGATGACATTCCGCAGGCGCTGCCGGCCTTGACCCGCGCCGCCAAAATTCAGAAACGCTGTGCCACCGTCGGTTTTGACTGGAAGACGCTGGGGCCGGTGGTGGACAAGATCCACGAAGAGATCGACGAGGTGATGGAAGAGGCGCTGATGGCCGATGTGGACGAGGCGCGGGTGAGCGATGAGCTCGGCGATCTGCTGTTTGCCACCGTCAATCTGGTGCGTCATCTGGGCAAGGATCCGGAGCAGGTACTGCGGGGCGCCAATGCCAAGTTCGAACGTCGTTTTCGTCAGGTTGAGCAGTTTATCGCCGCAGAAGGCTTGAAAATGACCGATTGCACCCTCGAAAAGCTCGATGCCGCCTGGGATCGGGCCAAGGAAACCGAGCAAAGTTGATTTGGCGCAAGATGGGGGGGCGGTGAGCCTGATAGATTTTTGCTCATTGTTTGGGAGAGGGGTTTTTGGTATACTGTTTCCCCGTCCTGCTTCATCCCCGAAGCACCCCTTAAAATTCCCTAAACTTCTTTCAGGTTCAGCATGACGACCAAATATATTTTTGTTACTGGTGGCGTTGTTTCATCCCTCGGCAAAGGCATTGCCGCAGCTTCTCTGGCAGCCATTCTGGAAGCCCGTGGTCTGGATGTGACCATCATGAAACTGGACCCGTACATCAACGTGGATCCGGGCACCATGAGCCCGACCCAGCATGGTGAAGTGTTCGTAACCGAGGACGGGGCCGAAACCGATCTGGATTTGGGCCACTACGAGCGTTTCATCCGCACCAAGATGACCCGTCGCAATAACTTTACCACCGGCCGTATCTACGCCGACGTACTGCGTAAAGAGCGTCGTGGTGACTATCTGGGCGCCACCATTCAGGTTATCCCGCACATCACCAACGCCATCAAAGAGCGGGTGATTGCCGGTGCCGAAGGCCATCAGGTTGCCATCGTCGAAGTGGGCGGTACCGTGGGTGACATCGAGTCCCTGCCGTTCCTCGAAGCCATTCGTCAGCTGGCTGCCGAAGTGGGCCGCAACAACGCCATGTTCATGCACCTGACGCTGGTTCCTTACCTGGCTGCTGCCGGTGAAGTGAAGACCAAGCCGACCCAGCACTCCGTCAAAGAGCTGCTCTCCATCGGTATCCAGCCGGATGTGCTGATCTGCCGCTCCGACCGCGCCATTCCGGCCAACGAGCGCGCCAAGATCGCCCTGTTCTGCAACGTGCCCGAGCGCGCCGTCATCTCCATGAAAGACGTCGACTCCATCTACAAGATCCCGGCACTGCTGAAATCCCAGAATCTGGACTCCTACTTCACCGAGCGTTTCGGTCTGGAGTGCAAAGAAGCCGACCTGTCCGAGTGGGAACAGGTTGTCTTCGAAGAGGCCAACCCGACTGCAGAAGTGACCATCGGTATGGTCGGCAAGTACGTATCCCTGCCGGATGCCTACAAGTCCGTCAACGAAGCACTCAAGCATGGTGGTCTGAAGACTCGTCTCTCCGTCAACATCAAGTACATCGACTCCCAGGACATCGAGACCCGTGGCTTCGAGCTGCTGGAAGGTCTGGATGCGATCCTGGTACCGGGTGGCTTCGGTGAGCGTGGCGTGGAAGGCAAAATCCTGGCTGCCCAGTATGCCCGCGAGAACAAGATCCCTTACCTGGGTATCTGCCTCGGCATGCAGGTTGCCATGATCGAATTCGCTCGCAACGTTGCGGGCATGGCAGGGGCTCACTCCTCCGAATTCAAGAAAGATTGCGCGTATCCGGTCGTCGGCCTCATCACCGAGTGGGTGGATGAAGAGGGCAACGTCGAGACCCGTACCGAGAAGTCTGATCTGGGCGGTACCATGCGTCTGGGTTCCCAGCTCTGCCACCTGGTCGAAGATTCCAAGGTGCGTCAGATGTACGGCAGCCCGACCATTTACGAGCGTCACCGTCACCGTTACGAAGTAAACAACAAGCTGCTGCCGCAGATTGAAGCGGCAGGTCTGAAAGTGACCGGTCTCTCCGCCGACAAGAAGTTGGTGGAAATCATCGAGATCCCGGATCACCCCTGGTTCGTGGCCGCGCAGTTCCACCCGGAGTTCACCTCAACTCCCCGTGATGGCCACGCTCTGTTCGCCGGTTTTGTGAAGGCGGCAGGCGAGTATCAGAAGCGTAATTTGAAGTAATTTAAAATAAATGCGGTTGGGGCCTGTGCCACAGCCGCTTTTTTTGGCATATTTTTGTTGTTTTTTTACGAAACCTGAGGAAATACACATGTCCAAGATCGTTAAAGTGATCGGTCGTGAAATCATCGACTCCCGTGGTAACCCGACCGTTGAGGCCGAAGTTCACCTGGAAGGTGGTTTTGTTGGTATGGCAGCCGCTCCGTCTGGCGCGTCTACCGGTTCCCGCGAAGCGCTGGAACTGCGTGACGGCGACAAGAGCCGTTTCCTGGGTAAAGGCGTGCTGAAAGCCCTCGAAGCCGTAAACGGCCCGATCGCTCAAGCTCTGCTGGGTAAAGATGCCAAGGACCAGGCCACTGTTGACCAGATCATGATCGACCTCGACGGTACCGAGAACAAATCCAAGTTCGGCGCCAACGCCATTCTGGCTGTTTCCCTGGCTAACGCCAAAGCTGCCGCTGCTGCCAAAGGCATGCCGCTGTACGCCCACATCGCCGAGCTGAATGGCACTGCTGGTGTTTACTCCATGCCGCTGCCGATGATGAACATCATCAACGGTGGTGAGCACGCCGACAACAACGTCGACATCCAGGAGTTCATGATCCAGCCGGTTGGCGCCAAGACCCTGAAAGAAGCTGTCCGCATGGGCGCTGAAGTGTTCCACAACCTGGCCAAAGTGCTGAAGTCCAAGGGCTACAACACTGCAGTCGGTGACGAAGGTGGTTTCGCTCCTAACCTGAAATCCAACGCCGAAGCGCTGGAAGTGATCGCTGAAGCCGTTGCTGCTGCCGGTTACAAGCTGGGCACCGACATCACTCTGGCGATGGACTGTGCTGCTTCCGAGTTCTACGACGCAGAGAAGAAAGAGTACAACCTGAAAGGCGAAGGTCGTATCTTCACCTCCAACGAGTTCTCTGACTACCTGGCTGACCTGACCACCAAGTTCCCGATCGTCTCCATCGAAGATGGCCTGGACGAATCTGACTGGGACGGTTTTGCTTACCAGACTGCTGAATTGGGCAAGAAAATCCAGATCGTGGGTGACGACCTGTTCGTAACCAACACCAAGATCCTGAAGCGCGGTATCGACAACGGCGTTGCCAACTCCATCCTGATCAAGTTCAACCAGATCGGTTCCCTGACCGAAACTCTGGCTGCCATCAAGATGGCCAAAGACGCTGGCTACACTGCCGTCATCTCCCACCGCTCCGGTGAGACCGAAGACGCGACCATCGCCGACCTGGCTGTTGGTACCGCTGCTGGCCAGATCAAGACCGGTTCCATGAGCCGTTCTGACCGTGTTGCCAAGTACAACCAGCTGATCCGTATCGAAGAAGCTCTGGGTGCAAAAGCTCCTTTCCGCGGTCTGAAAGAAGTTAAAAACCAGGCTTAATTTGCTGGTTTGCCAGCCTCGGCTGGAATGAAAAAAACCGGAACCCTTGGGTTCCGGTTTTTTTATGTCTGATCCTTGCCACAACGGCCCGAGAGGCGAGGGCGTAGTGCCTCTGGTCTCGGGTCAGACAAAGGGCTGCATGCGCTGATAGCGCCCTGCATGCGCCTTGAAGCCCAGCTTTTTAAACAGGGCGATAGAGCGGACGTTATCTGCATCGATATCTGCGGTGAGGCGGGTGACTCCCAGCGTGCTCGCGTGGGCGAACAGCAATCCCAGCGCTTCCGACATAAACCCTCTGCGCCAATAGGCCGCATTAAGCAGACAGCCCACCTCGCAGCAGCGACCCGCCTCGCTGAAACTGTGCAGGCCGCAGGTGCCGATCACCTTGTTGCCCTCTCGCTCGACAATCGCCCACTCCAGCGACTCCCCCGTTTGCTCCAGCCGCACCACGCTCGCCATCAACTGCGCCACCATGGCGGGAGAGGTAAAGCAGGGATCAGAGGCAAACTCCATGGTCAGCGGATTGCCATAAATCTCGAACAGATCGGCAGCATCCTGCGGGCCAATGGTGCGCAGTACAACCCGAGTGCCGATTAAGTCTGGCTTCATAAATCTCCTTGGGATGTGTTACGCCAGCAAAGCCACAGGTGAATAAAGAGGCCATCTGAACGTCGGTCTCAAAGACAACTGGTGCTATCACGAAATATTGTGACCGCGAACGTCCGATTACGCTTCGCTAATCGAACCTACGGGCTTGTTAGCTGCCCTTGCTGATATATGTAAATGATTTTCCTGATTACCCATGACCCTCAGCCAGCTTCAAGAGCCGATATGGCATTGGAGGGCTTGCCACGACAGCATGCCCTAA
>NZ_JAPCJA010000062.1:0-24138 GCF_027707745.1 Aeromonas sp. QDB23 | reverse complement strand
ATATCTGGAAAAGGTATTGGATTCAGGGCTGGCTGAATTGAAGTCAATTTAACAATATGTTCACGCTCTCGCCCTGACTGTTGACCTCCCTTGCTGTTGCCAGATGCATATTTCTTGGCCATCTGACGGTCAAACCACATATTGGAGGCGGCGACCATAAACAGGGTAATGATGGCAATCGGCATGGAGGCCTTGGCAATATCGACGGCGGAGACGTTATATCCCAGCGACTCGAAAGTGCCGACAATCAGCAATACCCCGGCGGAGGCGACGAAGGTATTTTGGGCAAAGAAGTTGCCATAGTTTTCGGTGGCCGAAACCCGCGCCTTGATATATTCCTCGTCCTCTTCGCTTAATTTCCCGTGCACCTTGCTGGCGGCTGCCTGCGTCATCGGGTTGACCAGCGGACGAATAAACTGGGTATGACCCTGTACCCGCACCGAGAAGAGACCGGCCAGCTCGCGGATAAACATATAGAGGGTCATGAACTTGCCCGGGGTGAGCTTTTTGATCCGCTCTATCAGGGTGACGGCCTGCTGTTTCAGACCGTAGCGTTCGCAGATGCCGATCATCGGCAGGGTCAGCAGAAACAGCGTCACCATGCGGTTGGAGACAAAGGCTTCGCCCAGCAGGGAGAGGCAATCGGTCATGGAGAGACCGGAGACCAGGGCAGTGGTGACGGCTGCGACCAGCACGACGGCCAGAGTATCGAGTTTGAAATAAAATCCTAACAAAATAATGAGGATGCCACTCAATTTAATCCATTCCAATTAACCACCTCGTTCAAGTGAATATTTATGTGTAATTTTTGATGATGGAGTTGTTTATCATCTGCAGACAGGGATGGCAACAATTAAGCGTTTGCGAGGAGATGCATGGCTGATGACACCACATTTTTGCTGATTTATCGTTCGTTGGTAAATGGTGAGTCCTGTTATCACGGTGCCCATGTGCATCAATGTTGATTATTCATCATGATTTTCCCGATATATGTCAGCGATACCGGCGTGGCAGTTCAGCTGCCTGATAAATAACCGCCCATTCGATTTGGCAATATATAAGCAACATGCCGTCTATATATTTGGTGGATAAGGTGGCTGGAGACCGGAGGCAGGAAAATATGACTGGCAGGTGAGTGCGGTGGCGAAGGGGTCGCCACCGCTGAAGGTTCAGGGGGTCTGCTTGACCCAAATCAGTTGGTCGGTGGCAAAGCCCAGCCCCTTGGCCTTGGCGATCAGCGCATCCACCTTCTCCTTGGGCGGATTGGGAGAGCGGGAGAGGATCCAGAGGTAGTCGTGGTTGTAGCTGGTCACCAGCGAGAGCTGGTAATCGGGATCGAGGTCGATGACGTTGTAGCCGCCGTAGAAGGGGCCGAAGAAGCTCACCTTGAGCCGCGCCTCGTCCGGCTTGTCGACGAAGTAGGCCTTGCCCTCGGCTTCGCGCCAGCTGCCATCGCTCTGTTTGCCGCGGTTGAGCACCTTGACGCCACCATCATCGCGCAGGCTGTAGGTGGCGCTCACCTGCTCCAGCCCCCGCTCGAAGCTGTGGTCGAGGCGGGCGATTTCGTACCAGGTGCCGAGATAGCGATCGAGCTGGAAGCCGGTAACGGGGCGGATGCCGTCGGCAATCCCGGTACAGGCCGTCAGCAGCAAAGCGGTGAACAGGCAAAGCAGTGAACGCATAGGTAATCCCTCTCTTGTTATCCCTCGATGATGCGCAGCTGGCCATCCCGGAAGCGGGAGGCCTGATCCGTCGGCGTGCTGCCGAAGAAGCGCTTGTACTCCCGGCTGAACTGGGAGTTGCTCTCGTAACCGACTCTGGCCGCCGCGGTGCCCGCCTTGATGCCGTCGTGCAGCATCATCATCCGCGCCTTGTGCAGCCTGAACGACTTGATGTACTGCAGCGGCGAGGTGGCAGTGACCGCCTTGAAGTGGTGGTGAAAGGCGGAGACGCTCATGTTCACCTCCCGCGCCAGCTCCTCCATGGTGAGGTTGTCGGCATAACGGGACTCTATCATACGCAGCACCCGGGCGATCTGGCCCACATGGTTGTGGCGATTGGCGAGCGCCTGCAGCGCCGGACCGCCCCCCTCGGTGAGGGCGTGAAACAGCATCTCGCGCACCGTCTGCGGCCCCAGCACCTTGGCGTGCAGCGGGTTGTCCATCAAATCGATCAGCCGCTCGGCGGCGCAGAACATCGCCTCCGACAGGGGCACCGAGTGGACGCCGCTCTTCTGCGGAGCGGGGGCGGGCAGGGCGTCGCCCAGCTCCAGCAGCAGCTCTTGCAGGGTGACCATGTTGATCTCGATGGTAAAACCGATCAGCGGCTGCTCGGGGGAGGCGAAGCACTCGCACTCGCAGGGCAGCGGCAGGGTCATCAGCAGGTAGTGGTTGGGATCGTAGCGAAACACCTGATCCGCCAGATAGCCCACCTTGTGCCCCTGCAGGATCACGATCATCCGCGGCTGGTAGAGCACCGGGGTACGACCGTGGTACTCGGTGGTGTAGATGAAATTTACCTGCTCCACCGGGGAGGGGGTGATGCCGGGGGCGGTGACGTGGCGGGTCACTCTGGCGGCGAGGTCGCTGTAACGGTTTGGCATGAGCGCTCTTTGATTCGACTGTTCCGGTTTTCGCTGCTTTGTAGAAATAGGCAAGAATCAAGCAGGATGTTGTCTTGATGGTAGGGTGGTTCTGGAGAAAAATGCAATCACGATTTCGCGGCCTGGCCGCCCTGACTATCAGAAGAAGGCAATGTCGATGAACAACTTTACGCTCCATACCCCGACCAAAATCCTGTTCGGCCAAGGGCAGATCGCCCAGTTGCGCGAGCAGCTCCCGAGCGATGCCCGCGTCATGATCACCTATGGCGGTGGCAGCGTGATACGCAGCGGCCTGCTGGAGCAGATCCGCCGCGAACTGGCTGGCATGACCCTGTTTGAATTTGGCGGTATCGAGCCGAACCCGGCCTACGAGACCCTGATGGGCGCCGTGGAGCTGGCCCGTGCCGAGCGTGTCGACTTCCTGCTCGCCGTTGGCGGTGGCTCCGTGCTCGATGGCACCAAGTTTATCGCCGCTGCCGCACATTACGATCTGGCCAAAGAGCCCTGGCACATTCTCGAGACCGTCGGCAGCGAAGTGCGCTCCGCCATCCCGCTCGGTTCCGTGCTGACCCTGCCGGCGACCGGTTCCGAAATGAACATGGGCGCCGTCATCACCCGTCGCAGCAGTGGCGACAAGGTGCACTTCTTCTCGCCGTTGGTGATGCCGCGTTTCGCCGTGCTGGATCCGGTGCTCACCTACACCCTGCCCGAGCGTCAGGTGGCGAACGGGGTGGTGGATGCTTTCGTCCATACCGTGGAGCAGTACCTCACCTATCCGGTCAATGCCAAGGTGCAGGATCGCTTCGCCGAAGGCTTGCTGCTGACCCTGATCGAAGAGGGCCCCAAGGCGCTGGCCGAGCCGCACAACTACGAGGTGCGCGCCAACATCATGTGGAGCGCCACCATGGCGTTGAACGGTCTGATCGGTGCCGGTGTGCCGCAGGATTGGGCCACCCACATGCTGGGTCACGAGCTGACTGCCCTGCACGGCCTCGACCACGCCCAGACGCTGGCGGCGGTACTGCCCGCCCTGTTGCAAGCCAAGCGCAAACAGAAGCATGCCAAGTTGCTGCAATACGCAGAGCGGGTGTGGGGTCTGCGCAGCGGCAGCGAAGCGGAGCGCATCGATGATGCCATCGCCGCGACCCGCGACTTCTTCGAACGGATGGGGGTCAAGACCCGACTGCGCGACTACGGTCTGAAAGATCTCGGTATCGATACCCTGATCGGCAAGCTGGGTGAGCACGGCATGACCCGTCTGGGCGAGCACAGCGATATCGATCTGGTGCAGAGCCAGCATATTTATGAAGCGGCCTGGTAAGGGCCGCCAATCGGCGCCACACGGGCGAAACGATTGAATTGTCGGGGCCCTCTCCCGCCATCTGGCGGCTGAGTGGCCCCGCTTTTGTTGGGAAAATGTTACTTTTTGGCGTTTCGCTGCGAGAAGTGAGACGAAAGCGGATTTCGTAAGAACAAAAAACGCTAAGATAGAGGGCCGGTAAAACATTTTTTTTGACTGGTTGGATCACTTTTTTCAGCCGTTTTTACTGGTATAAGCCTCTAATTTGGTTTGTTTTTTTTAATCGTAGCCAGGGATGGGCTGAATTCTGTACGAGTGCCGTCGGGACTGCGGTTGTAATAAAACTCCAAAATTTGATACTAATCACCTTCGCGCCTGAAAAGCGGGGGCCTGACCATGACAGGAGGTTGAGGTAAAGCCTACTGATTTTCATAACAAAGAGCCCTGGACCTGCACTTTGGTCATGTCTTGTTTCGTCAGAAGTGAGACACTGGGCAGCGATTGTTTATTAACCATCAGGGAATAGTCATGCAGATTGGAATACCGAGAGAGAGTCTCGCCGGTGAGACCCGGGTCGCAGCGACCCCGGCTACCGTCGAGCAGCTGAAAAAGCTCGGCTTCGAGGTCGCCATCGAGTCCGGCGCAGGCCAGTTGGCCAGCTTCGATGATGCCGCCTTCGAGGCTGCCGGTGCCAGCGTGGTGCCGAATGTCTGGCAAGCCGACCTTATCTTCAAGGTCAATGCGCCGACCGATGCCGAGATCGCACAAATTAAAGATGGTGCCACTCTGGTGAGCTTCATTTGGCCTGCCCAGAACCCTGAGCTGGTCAAGAAGCTGTCCGAGCGCAACATCAATGTGATGGCGATGGACATGGTGCCGCGGATCTCCCGTGCCCAGTCCCTCGATGCCCTCTCCTCCATGGCCAACATCGGTGGCTATCGCGCCGTGGTTGAAGCGGCGCACCAGTTCGGTCGTTTCTTCACCGGTCAAATCACCGCAGCCGGTAAAGTGCCGCCTGCCAAGGTGCTGGTGATCGGTGCCGGTGTCGCCGGTCTGGCCGCCATCGGTACGGCCGGTTCCCTCGGCGCCATCGTGCGTGCGTTCGATACCCGTCTGGAAGTGGCCGAGCAGATCGAATCCATGGGTGGGGAATTCCTCAAGCTGGACTTCGGTGGCGAAGATGGCGCCTCCAGCGATGGTTATGCCAAAGTGATGAGCGAAGAGTTCATCAGGGCCGAGATGGAGCTGTTCGCCCAGCAGGCCAAAGAGGTGGACATCATCATCACCACCGCTCTGATCCCGGGCAAGCCGGCTCCCAAGCTGATCACCAAAGAGATGGTCGACAGCATGAAGCCGGGCTCCGTCATCGTGGACATGGCCGCTCAGGCTGGCGGCAACTGCGAATACACAGTGCCGGGTGAACTGCATGTCACCGACAACGGCGTCAAGGTGATCGGTTACACCGATCTGCCGGGTCGTCTGCCTGCCCAATCCTCCCAGCTCTACGGTACCAACCTGGTCAACCTGATGAAGCTGATGTGCAAGGAGAAGGACGGCAACGTTGCCATCAACTTCGAAGACGTGGTTCAGCGCAACATGACGGTGATCCAGGCCGGTGAAGTGACCTTCCCGCCGCCCGCCATCTCCGTCTCTGCCGCCCCGCAGAAACCGGCTGCCGCCAAACCGGCCGCCAAGAAAGAAGCGGCCAAGCCCTCCAACAAGAAGTTCGTGTTCGGTGCCCTCGGCATCGCCGCCTTCGGCTGGATTGCGTCCGTTGCCCCGGCTGCCTTCCTCTCCCACTTCACCGTATTCATCCTGGCCTGTGTGGTCGGTTACTACGTGGTGTGGAATGTTTCGCACGCCCTGCATACGCCGCTGATGTCGGTCACCAATGCCATCTCCGGCATTATCGTGGTCGGTGCCCTGCTGCAGATCGGGCAAGGATCGACCCTGGTCACCGCGCTGGCGTTCGTCGCCGTGCTGATTGCCAGTATCAACATCTTCGGCGGTTTCACCGTCACTCAGCGCATGCTGAAGATGTTCCGTAAGGATTAAGGGGGTTTAACGTGTCTCAAGGACTGGTAACAGCATCCTATATCGTTGCCGCCGTGCTCTTCATCCTCAGTCTCGCGGGACTGTCGAAGCAAGAAACGGCCAAGCATGGCAACCTGTTCGGTATCGCGGGTATGGCTATCGCCCTGCTCGCCACCGTATTCAACCCGGAGACCAGTGGCGTTCACTGGATCATCCTCGCCATGGTGATCGGCGGTGCCATCGGCGTGCGTCTGGCGCTCAAGGTCGAGATGACCGAGATGCCCGAGCTGGTGGCCGTGCTGCACAGCTTCGTCGGTATGGCGGCAGTGCTGGTGGGCTTTAACAGCTTCATCGATCTGCACCCCTCTGCGCCTGCTGAGGTAGTCGTCTCCGTCGGTTCCAACCTGGATGCGACGCTGGCAGCCGCCCGTGCGGCGTTCGAACAGGCGGCCAGCGTCGCCCAGGTCGAGCACCTGACCGGCGCCATGCTGAACATCCACCTGGTCGAGATCTTCCTGGGCGTCTTCATCGGTGCCGTGACCTTCACCGGTTCCGTGGTGGCCTTCGGCAAACTGCGCGGTCTGATCTCCTCCAAGCCGCTGATGCTGCCGCACCGCCACAAGCTGAACCTGCTGGCCGTGGTTGCCTCGCTGGCGCTGATGGTCTACTTCGTCAACGCGGGCGGCTCTACCTTCGCTCTGCTGGTGATGACCCTGATCGCCTTCGCCTTCGGCTGGCATCTGGTTGCCTCCATCGGTGGCGCCGACATGCCGGTGGTGGTCTCCATGCTGAACTCCTACTCCGGTTGGGCGGCAGCGGCGGCGGGCTTCATGCTCTCCAACGACCTGCTGATCGTGGTGGGTGCGCTGGTAGGTTCCTCCGGTGCGATCCTCTCTTACATCATGTGCAAGGCGATGAACCGCTCCTTCATCTCCGTTATCGCCGGTGGCTTCGGCTCCGATGGCGTGGCCTCCACGGCTGATCAAGAGATGGGCGAATACCGCGAAACCAGCGCCGAGGAAGTGGCTGACCTGCTGAAGAACTCCAGCTCCGTCATCATCACCCCGGGCTACGGCATGGCGGTGGCGCAGGCCCAGTATCCGGTGGCTGAAATCACCCAGAAGCTGCGTGATCGCGGCGTCAAGGTGCGCTTTGGTATCCACCCGGTTGCCGGTCGTCTGCCAGGCCACATGAACGTGCTGCTGGCGGAAGCGAAAGTCCCGTATGACATCGTGCTGGAAATGGACGAGATCAACGACGACTTCGCCGATACCGACACCGTGCTGGTGATCGGTGCCAACGACACCGTCAACCCGGCCGCGATGGAAGATCCGGGCAGCCCGATCGCCGGCATGCCGGTACTGGAAGTGTGGAAAGCGCAGAACGTCATCGGCTTCAAGCGCTCCATGAACACTGGCTACGCCGGTGTCCAGAACCCGCTGTTCTTCAAAGAGAATACCCAGATGCTGTTTGGCGATGCCAAGGCCAGTGTCGAGGCGATCCTCAAGGCACTGTAAGTGCCCGTCAGCTATCGCATAACAAGGAGGCTTCGGCCTCCTTTTTTATTACCTCCGGATTGTATACTCTCAAACCATGGCGGTATGGAGATATGCCCATGGATTGGCAGCGAATGTGGCGACGGGGGTGGCAAGGTGGCTGGCTATTGGCCTCGCTGGTGTTGGGCTGCAGTGCGCTGGCAGACGAGCCCCCGACCCTGACCATACTGACCGAGCTGTGGCCTCCCTATGTCATGCGCAGCGACAATGGCGAGCTGGTGGGGGCCGATCTCGAGCTGGCCCGCGCCGTGTTGCTGCAACTGGGCTATCGCACCGAGGTGAGGGTACTGCCCTGGAAGCGGGTATTGCAGCAGGCCCGTCTCAAGCAAGGGGATGCGGTACTCGATGTCTTCTATATCGAGGCTCGCCAGCAGTGGCTCCACTATCCCGAAGAGCCGCTCTCTCACAGCGGCGAGGTGCTCTTCTATCCGGTGGATCGCCCGGTGAAATTTGAGCAACTCTCCGACCTCAAGGGGCTGCGGATCGGTGTTCAGGCCGACTACGCCTACAGCCCTGATTTTCTGGCCGATAAGGGGGTCATCCGGGTTGCCATGACCGGTGATGGCAACATGATCAAGCAGTTGCACCTGATGATGGCTGGCAGGCTGGACGGGGTGGTGCTCAACGAGCGGGTCGGTCGTTATCTGCTGCGCACCCAGGGGCTGCAGGATCAGGTGCTCAATGGTAGCCGCCTGTTGACCGTCGACAACCGCAACTTCCTGGGTTTTACCCACAAGCCTGGCCACGATCAGCTGGCCATCCAGTTCTCCTCCGCGCTCAAAGCATTCAAGCAGACACCCGCCTATCAGCAGCTGCTGGCTCGCTATCACCTCTGAGTCATCGCGCCGTCTGTGCGCGACTTCACAAATTGTCGCACTTTGTTAAAAGGTGGGCATAATGGCGTGCAAAAAGGGGATACCGCTCAACATTAGTTTATCTTGTTGATAGTAGAATCAACTGCGGTTTACTCAAAGTCACTCATATATGTCCACAGCAGCCACCACAGACAACATCAATTTGTTAACGGACGAAGAACGTCATCTGATCGCCAGTTTCGAGCCCGCCGTCGAGGCGCTGGCAGCCCTGTTTGGCAGTGGCTGCGAGGTGGTGCTGCATGCCTTTGACTCGCTGGATGCATCGGTCATCAAGATTGCCAACGGCCATGTGACAGGCCGTCGGGAGGGGGCACCGGTCACCGACTTTGCCCTCAATCGCTTGCAGGGAGTGGCGGGCAGCCAGTGGAGCAGCTACTTCACCCGCACCCGTGACGGGGCACTGATGAAGTCCTCTTCCGTCACCATCAGCAACCGGCAGGGCAAGCCCATCGGCATGCTCTGTGTGAACTTCAGTCTGGATACCTCCCTTGGCAGCCTGCTCGATACCTTTGCGCTGCCTGCTGCACCGGCGCCGCTCAACAACGAGACCTTTGCCAGCTCGGTTGACGATCTGGTGGCTCAGGTGATTGAGAAGGTGGATCAGGATAGTTCGCTTTCCAGCTCGGTGCGCAACAAGGAGATAGTGACCCGGCTCTACGACATGGGGATTTTCGAGATCAAGGAGGCGGCCCAGCTGGTTGCCCGGATGCTCGGCATCTCCCGTCACACCGTCTATTTGCACATCCGCAATCACAAGGCGGATCTGAACAAGCAATAACTGCCTGCGGGCACCCTGAACATGAGAAACACTGCAATGAAAGCACAATGGACCGACTTTATTACCCTGCTCAAGCGTGAAGTGGTGCCGGCCCTGGGCTGCACCGAGCCGATGTCGGTGGCGCTGGCGGCGGCCAACTGCCGCAAGCTGCTGGGGCAGGATCCGACCCGCATCAGCGTCTGGGTCAGTGGCAACCTGTTCAAGAACGGCATGGGGGTCGGGGTGCCGGGTACCGGCATGATCGGCCTGCCGGTGGCGGCTGCGGTCGGCATCACCGGCGGTAACCCGGATGCCGGGCTGGAGGTGCTCAAGACTCTCACCCCGGCCCAGGTCGAGGCGGCCAAGGCGTTGCTGCCCTGCATTGTGGTGGATGTGAAGGATGTGCCGGACGTGCTCTACGCCGAAGTGCTGGCCGAAGTGGAGGGCCACAGCGCCCGGGTGGTGATCTGCACCGACCACACCCGCATCATCCTGATGGAGAAGGATGGCGAGGTGCTGATGGCGCAGAACAGTGCCCCCGGCGTGCAGATCCAGCCCGCCAAATCCGCCAAACCGACCATGACCCTGCGGGAGATCGTCGATTTTGCCTTGCAAGTGCCGCTGGCGGAGATCGACTTTATCCGCGAGGCCGCCACCATGAATCAGGCGCTGGCCGATGAAGGGTTGCAGGGTTACGGCCTCCAGATCGGCAAGATCCTCACCGAGCAGGTGGAGCGCAAGCTGCTCTCGGACGACCTGATGACGTTGGCGATGCGCCTCTCTTCCGCCGCCTCCGATGCGCGGATGGATGGCGCCATGCTGCCCGCCATGTCCAACTCCGGTTCCGGTAATCAGGGCATTGCCGCCACCATGCCGGTGGTCGCCGCCGCCCGCTTCCTCAAGGCGAGTGACGAGCAGTTGACCCGGGCGCTGGTGATGAGCCATCTGGTGGCCATCTACATCAAGACCTATCAGAACAAGCTGTCGGCGCTGTGCGCCGCCAGTACCGCGGCCATGGGATCCGGTGCCGCCATCACCTGGCTGCTGGGTGGCCAGTACCAGCAGATCAGCCACTGCATCAACAACATGATTGGCGATGTCTCCGGCATTATCTGTGACGGCGCGGGCAGCGCCTGCTCCATGAAGGTCTCCACCTCCACCTCGGCGGCGGTGAAGTCTTCCCTGATGGCCATCAACAACCTGCATGTCCCCCAGAGCGAGGGGATCGTCTCCGATGACGTGGACGAGACCATTGCCAATCTGGGCCGCCTCTCCAAAGAGGGGATGCTGGATACCGACATCGAAATCATCAACATCATGCGAGCGAAACAGCAGAAGCAGTGAATGTGTGACAAGGGGGCGATAGACCCCCTTGTTCTTGTCACGACGGCGCAGACCGTCTGACACGGTTGCCAGGGCAAGCATGGCGCTTGCTCTTGTTTCTCGGGCGCAAGCCCGCTTTTTGGGGAGTCATACCATGACATTTAGCGTTATCGGCAATCTGGCCATCGCCGCCATCTTGCTGTTCTTTCTCTACCGGTTACAGGAAAAACATGTGAGCTTCACCCGCCGGGTCTTTGCCGGTCTGGGGCTCGGTATTCTGTTCGGCGCCGCCCTGCAACTGCTTTATGGCGCCGGTTCGCCGGTCATTGTCCAGACCATCGACTATCTGGATATCGTGGGCGGCGGCTATGTGAAGCTGCTGCAGATGATCATCATCCCGCTGATCATGGTCTCCATCATCGGTGCCATCCTCAAGCTCAATGGCGGCACTGCGCTGGGCAAGATCAGCGCCATGACCATCGGCGTGCTGATCTTCACCACCGCCATCGCCGCCGGGGCGGGCATCCTGATGTCCAACCTGTTTGGCCTGACCGCCGAAGGGCTCACCTCCGGGGCCGCCGAGAGCGCCCGTGGTGCCGCGCTGCAGACTACCCTCGGCAGCGTCGAGAGCATGTCCTTTGCCAAGATGATGCTGGAGTTCATTCCCGCCAACCCCTTCCTCGACATGACAGGGGCACGAAAGACCTCCACCATCGCCGTGGTGATCTTCTCCATCTTCATCGGCCTTTCTGCCACCGGCATCGCCCGCAAGAAGCCGGAGATCTTCGCCAGCTTCAGCCACTTCGTGGCCGTGGCCCACGCCATCGTGATGCGCATGGTGACCCTGGTGCTGCGCCTGACCCCGTTCGGTGTGCTGGCGCTGATGACCAAGGTGGTCTCCGGTTCCAACTACGCTGACATCATCAACCTGCTCAGCTTCGTGATGGCCTCTTACGGCGCTATCGCGCTGATGTTCGCGGTACACCTGCTGCTGGTGAGCATGGTCGGCATCAACCCGGCCCGCTTCCTCAAGAAGATCACCCCGGTGCTGGCGTTTGCCTTCACCTCGCGCACCAGCGCGGGCTCGATCCCGATGAACGTGCAGACCCAGACCAAGTCACTGGGTATTCCTGAGGGGATCGCCAACTTCGCCGCCTCCTTCGGTTCCACCATCGGCCAGAATGGCTGCGCCGGTATCTATCCGGCCATGCTGGCGGTGATGATTGCCCCGACCGTCGGGGTCAACCCGATGGATCCCGGCTTCATCATGACCCTGATCGCCATCATCACCGTCAGCTCCTTCGGGGTAGCCGGGATTGGCGGCGGCGCCACCTTTGCCGCGCTGATCGTGCTCTCCGCACTGGACTTCCCGGTGGCGCTGGCCGGTCTGCTCATCTCCATCGAGCCGCTGATCGACATGGGCCGTACCGCCCTGAACGTCTCCGGATCCATCACTGCAGGGACTGTCACCAGCCGCCTGATGGGCGAGACCGACATGCATGTGTTCAACAGCGATCACGAAGTGAGTCTGGACGGCGAAGAGTCCACCGTCTGATTTGCGTCGGTTGATCTGGGCGTGGAAAGGGGTGACCCTTTCCCGTCATAGACCGCAGGGAGGGCATGCCCTCCCTGCGCCATTGAGAGGAAAAACAATGAGAATTCTGATCATCGGTGGCGAAGCCGCCGGTATGAGTGCGGCCGCCAAGGCACGTCGTCTGGCCAAAGAGGCCGAGATCGTCGTTTATGAGGCCTCCGAGGTGATCTCCTTCGGTGCCTGTGGCCTGCCTTACTTCGTCGGTGACGAGTTTCAGGAGCCCGGCTACATGGCTGAGTTCACCCCCGAGCAGTTCGCCGCCAAGGGGATCGAGGTCAAGATTGGTCATCGGGTGCTGAGCGTTGACGCCACTGCCCAGACCCTGCAGGTGGAACATAACGGCGACACCTTCACCGATCGTTACGATCGGCTGATGATCGCCACCGGTGCCCGCGAAGTGATGCCCCCCATCCCCGGTTTGCAGCAGCAAGGGGTATTCGGTCTGCGCCGGATGGCCGATGGACTGGCGCTCAAAGCGGCGGTGCAAGACAAGAACAATCGTCGCGCCGTGGTGATCGGCTCCGGCTTTATCGGGTTGGAGGTGGTCGAGGCACTGGTCCATCAGGGCAAAGAGGTGCGTCTCATCGAGCTGGCGGATCGAGTCATCCCCGACGCGTTTGATGGCGAGATCACCCAGCACATCGAAACCGAACTGCGCGAGCAAGGGGTCTCTCTCCATCTGGGTGAGCGAGTTGAAGCACTGCTGGGGGATGGCCGGGTGACTGGCGTGCGAACCAGCCAGGGCGAGTACGAGGCCGATATCGTGGTGGTCTGCACCGGGGTCAAGCCCAACACCGAGTTTCTGGCCGATACCGGCATCGAGCGGCTCGGCAATGGCGCCATCAAGGTGGATCGGCAGGGACGCAGCTCGCTCGCCAACGTCTGGTCGGCCGGTGACTGTGCCAGCGTCTGGCACAGCGTGAAGCAGCAGCAGGTCTATGTGCCGCTCGCCACCATCGCCAACAAGCTGGGGCGCATGGTGGGTGAGAACCTGGCCGGGGCCGAGCAGACGTTCCCGGGTACCCTCGGCTCCGCGGCACTCAAGGTGCTGGGACTGGAGGCGGGCCGTACCGGCCTTTCCGAGCAGGAAGCCAAAGCGATGGGCATCGATTACCGCACCGTGGTGATCAAGGACAAGTGCCACACCAACTACTGCCAGGGACAGTCCGACATCCACGTCAAACTGGTCTATGAGGCGGGCAGCAAGCGGCTGCTGGGCGGCCAGATCCTCGGTCGCAAGGGGGCGGTACACCGTATCGACGCGCTGGCGGTGGCCATCACCATGGGGGTGACCACCGAGCAGCTCGGCATGCTGGACTTTGCCTACGCGCCTCCCTTCTCCCGCACCTGGGATGCCCTGAACGTGGCGGGCAACGTCGCGAAGTAAGTGCTGTGATGACGGCGCAGGGAAGGCGCCGTCATCGCAGCCCCAGTTCTGCAGTGCAATCTACAGATAACATCTGTGGCTAAATTGCAGCGATAAAAAAACCGATGCCAAGGCATCGGTTTTTTGTTACCGGTTGATCCGTATCACTCAGCCACGGCCGAGGCGGTTCTCCGGGAAGTTCTTGGCCAGCACTTCGCGGGCATGCTTGGCCAGCTGCGGCATCTTCAGCGTGTCGTAAGACTCGACCATGATCTCCAGCGCTTTCTCGGTTTCGGCTGTGTCGGGGTAGGTTTCGACAAGCAGCTTGGCCCGGTTGGCGGCAGCGACCAGTGCATCACGCTTCACGTAATACTCGGCCACGCTCAGGTCATATCTGGCCAGACGATTCTTCAGGCCAATCATGCGGGCGCGGGCATCGGCGGCATAGACGCTGTTGGGGTAGTTCTGCAGCAGGGTCTTGAAGTCCTGGAATGCCTGACGGGCATATGCCGGGTCTTTGTCGTCCCGATCGATACCGAACAGGCTCTGGAAGAAGTTATAATCCGCCGCCATGTTGGTCAGGCCGCGCATATAGAAGACGTAATCGATATTTTTATGCGCCGGATTGAGGCGGATAAAACGGTCGATATTGGCGATCGCCTGAGCGGTATCATCCTGCTTGTAGTAGGCATAGATGAGGTCAAGCTGCACCTGGTTGGAGTAGGCGCCGAACGGGTAGCGAGAGTCCAAAGCCTCCAGCAATTCAGTGGCTTGCACGTAATTGCCAACGTCCAGTTTGAGGCGTGCTTTCTGGTACAGGGTCTCCGGCGGTTCGTCGGGTACCTTGGGTTTGGTGCTGGAACAGCCTGTGATCAAGGTAGCGACCAAGGCGAGCGACATCAGCAGGTGAGACTTCTTTCCCATCAACAACATCCGGTCCATTTCCACGAAATTGGCAAAGTATCCGTTATGCTTGGCTAAAAGAAAAGCTAGAATACCCGGATTATTTCGAATTGATACCCCCCGCTCAAGAGACCATACATGAGCCAGCATATTGAACTGACAGGCGAATTCCAGGATCACCAATTCGGGCAGCGACTCGACCAGGCCCTGGCCGAATTGTTTCCAGACTACTCCCGCACCCGCATCAAGGAGTGGATTTTACAGGACAGAGTGACCCTGGACGGTCAGGTTGCCAACACCCCGCGCGAGAAAATTCTGGCCGGGCAACAGGTGCATGTGAATGTCGAGCTGGAAGCCGATACCCGCTGGGATGCCCAGGAGATCGAGCTCAACATCGTTTATGAAGATGAACACATTCTGGTGATCGACAAACCGGCCGGACTGGTGGTTCACCCGGGCGCAGGCACGCCCGATGGCACTATCCTCAACGCCCTGCTGCACCGCTACCCCGGCATTGCCGAGGTGCCCCGTGCCGGTATCGTGCACCGTCTGGATAAAGACACCACAGGTCTGATGGTGGTTGCCAAGACAGTACCTGCCCAGACCCATCTGGTGGAAGCGCTGCAGGCACGCCAGATCACCCGTGAATACGAAGCGATCGCCATCGGTCACATGACCGCAGGTGGCACTGTTGATGCGCCCATCGGCCGTCACCCGACCCAGCGTACCCATATGGCCGTGGTGCCCAATGGTCGTCCTTCCGTGACCCACTACCGGGTTCACGAGAAGTTCCGTGGCCACACCCGTCTGCGTCTGCGTTTGGAGACCGGTCGTACCCACCAGATCCGTGTCCACATGGCGCACATCAAGCACCCGCTGGTAGGTGATCCCGCCTACGGTGGTCGCCTGCGCCTGCTGCGCAACGCAACGCCGGAGCTGACCCAGATGCTGCGCAGCTTCAATCGTCAGGCGCTGCATGCGACCATGCTGCAACTGGCGCACCCCATCACGGGTGAAGTGATGCAGTGGCACTCCGAGACACCACAGGACATGGTGGATCTGATGGAAGTGCTGCGTGCTGATACTATCGCCAATCCGGACGATCTGGTCTGGAACTGATGCAATAGGGCCTGCGTCGGTTTCTGCCGCCATCCGGCCCGAAGAGATGCCAAACGGGGTTCCCTTGCAGGAGCCCCGTTTTTTATAGCGGTGAATTGAAGGAGTCACAGATGAAATGGATCGAACCCGATTGGCCTGCACCTGCCAACGTCAGAGCCTTGTCTACCACCCGGGATGGTGGCGTCAGTGAAGGGGTCTTTGCCGGCCTCAATCTGGGGGCTCACGTGGGGGATGAACCGGCGCGAGTCGAGGCTAATCGCGCCCGCTTGCAGCAGGCGGCCGCCATCCCCGGCCCCCTCAACTGGCTCAATCAGGTGCACGGCACCGTCGTCCATCCGGTCAGCAGCCATTATCAGCAGGCGCCGGATGCCGACGCGGCCTGCGCCCACGAGGCAGATCAGGCCTGCATTGTGATGACTGCCGACTGTCTGCCGGTACTGTTCTGCGATCGGGCAGGCACAGTGGTGGCCGCCGCCCACGCTGGCTGGCGTGGATTATTGGGGAATGAGCAGGGGGGCGTGCTGGAGGCGAGCATCGCCGCCATGGGTTGCGAGCCGGGCGAGATCCTTGCCTGGCTTGGCCCGGCCATCGGCCCTACCGCGTTTGAAGTGGGTGACGAGGTGCGCGAGGCCTTTATGGCGGAGCAGGCCGAAGCAGACGCGGCGTTCGTGCCTTCCGCCAACGAGGGGAAATGGTTGGCAGATATCTACCGGCTGGCGCGGCTGCGGCTGGCCCGTGCCGGGGTGAATGCTGTCTATGGTGGTGAGCACTGCACCTTCAGCGATAGCGAACAGTTTTACTCCTATCGCCGCGATGGTCAGACCGGCCGGATGGCCTCCCTCATCTGGTTGGCCCGCTAAGCAATCACCCGCCAAGTAATACCCCGTCTCTCTCAAGAGCAAATCCGTATGAGAGAGGCGGGGATCCTGCCTCCTCCCCGCTTTGCAGAAAAAATAACCAGTCCATGCCCTTGAAATAGCCCGTACGGGCCTCATCTTTCATCTCAGAAAGTTATGTTGTTTGCCGCGCAAGCGGCGTCCGTCTTGAAAGGGGGAGTGCAATGCGCCTCGATCGCCTGACCAGCAAATTCCAGATTGCTATTTCCGATGCCCAGTCTTTGGCTCTGGGTCGTGACCACCAATTTATCGAACCCGTCCACTTGATGACCGCGCTGGTCAATCAGGATGGCGGCTCTATTCGTCCACTGCTCACCCTGACCGGGATGGATATCAATTCTCTGCGCTCCCGCCTCGGCGAGGAGCTCGATCGCCTGCCCAAGGTGAGCGGGGTGGAGGGGGATGTTCAGCTCTCCAACGGCCTCGGTCGCCTGCTCAACGTCTGCGACAAACTGGCCCAGCAGCGCAAGGATCAGTTCATTTCGTCCGAGCTGTTCGTGCTGGCGGCTCTCGACGAGAAGGGCAACCTGGGCGAGCTGCTGCGTGCCCAGGGGTTGACCAAAGAGAAACTGGAAGCGGCCATCGACAAGGTGCGTGGCGGCAAGAAGGTGGAGGATGCCAACGCCGAGGAGAACCGTCAGGCGCTGGAGAAGTACACCATCGACCTGACCGAGCGGGCCGAAATTGGCAAGCTCGACCCAGTGATCGGCCGTGATGACGAGATCCGCCGTACCATTCAGGTGCTGCAACGCCGCACCAAGAACAACCCGGTGCTGATCGGTGCCCCCGGTGTCGGTAAAACCGCCATCGTCGAGGGGCTGGCGCAGCGCATCATCAACGGTGAAGTGCCGGAAGGGCTGAAGAACAAGCGGGTGCTCTCCCTCGATATGGGGGCGCTGGTGGCCGGTGCCAAGTATCGCGGCGAGTTTGAAGAACGGCTCAAAGCCGTACTGAGCGATCTCGCCAAGGAGGAGGGCAACGTCATCCTCTTTATCGACGAGCTGCACACCATGGTCGGCGCCGGCAAGGGCGAAGGGGCCATGGATGCGGGCAATATGCTGAAACCGGCATTGGCCCGTGGCGACCTGCACTGCGTCGGTGCCACCACCCTGGATGAGTACCGTCAGTACATCGAGAAGGATGCGGCCCTCGAGCGTCGTTTCCAGAAGGTGCTGGTAGAAGAGCCGAGCGTGGAGGACACCATCGCCATCCTGCGCGGCCTGAAAGAGCGTTACGAGCTGCACCACCATGTGCAGATCACCGACCCGGCCATCGTGGCGGCAGCCCAGTTGTCCCACCGCTATATTGCGGATCGCCAGCTGCCGGACAAGGCCATCGACCTCATCGATGAGGCGGCGGCCAGCATCCGGTTGCAGATTGACTCCAAGCCGGAGGCGCTCGATCGCCTCGAGCGGCGCATCATCCAGCTCAAGCTGGAGCAGCAGGCGTTGATGAAGGAGGACGATGACGCCAGCCGCAAACGTCTGGAGCTGATCAATCAGGAGATTGGCGAAAAAGATCGGGAATACAACGAGCTGGATGAAGTGTGGAAGGCCGAGAAGGCCGCCCTCGCCGGTACCCAGCATATCAAGGCGGCGCTGGAGCAGGCCCGTCAGGATCTCGATGTGGCACGCCGCGCAGGCGACTTGGGTCGGATGTCCGAGCTGCAATATGGCCGCATCCCCGAGCTGGAGAAACAGCTGGATCTCGCCACCCAGGCCGAGATGCAGGAGACCAGCCTGCTGCGTAACCGGGTCACCGACGTGGAGATAGCAGACGTGCTGGCGCGCTGGACCGGCATTCCGGTGGCCCGCATGCTGGAAGGGGAGCGTGACAAGCTGCTGCGGATGGAAGAGCAGTTGCACAGCCGGGTGATCGGCCAGGAGGAGGCGGTTGAAGCGGTCTCCAACGCCATTCGCCGCTCCCGTGCCGGTCTCTCCGATCCGAACCGCCCCATCGGCTCCTTCCTGTTCCTGGGGCCCACCGGGGTGGGCAAGACCGAGTTGTGCAAGGCGCTGGCGGAGTTCCTGTTCGATACTCAGGATGCCATGGTGCGGATCGACATGTCCGAGTTCATGGAGAAACACAGCGTGGCCCGTCTGGTGGGGGCGCCTCCCGGATATGTGGGTTACGAAGAGGGCGGTTATCTGACCGAGGCGGTACGCCGTCGCCCCTACTCGGTGATCCTGCTGGACGAAGTGGAGAAGGCGCACCCGGATGTGTTCAACATCCTGTTGCAGGTGCTCGATGATGGCCGCCTGACCGATGGTCAGGGCCGCACCGTCGATTTCCGCAACTCGGTGGTGATCATGACCTCCAACCTCGGGTCGGATCTCATTCAGGAGCACCACTCCGAGAAGGATTACGACGAGATGAAGGCCATGCTGATGGAGGTGCTGACCCGCAGCTTCCGGCCGGAGTTTATCAACCGGATCGACGAGACAGTAGTGTTCCACCCGCTCGGCGAGGATCACATCAAGTCCATCGCCCGCATCCAGCTCAAGAGCCTGATGGGCCGACTGGAGGCTCAGGGTTACGAGGTGGAGGTGAGCGAAGCGCTGCTCGAGAAGCTGGTGCATGCCGGGTTCGACCCCGTCTACGGGGCGCGGCCCCTCAAACGAGCGATCCAGCACAAGGTGGAAAACCCGCTGGCGCAGGCACTGCTCTCCGGTCGCATCGTGCCGGGCAAAAAACTGCTGCTGGGGGCCGACAGCAACGGCCTGACCATGACCCAGTAACCGATCTCGTGTCGATGTTTGCAACGCCAGCCTTCGGGCTGGCGTTGTCATATCTGGCGGCGGTAATTTAGAGGCAAAAAAAACGGCAATCCGAAGATTGCCGGGAGGAATGTAGTGACGCGACCTGGCGTGGGTTGAGCGGGTCGCAGGGGCAAGCCCCGGTTTCGCCGCGGGCCATCAGGGATGGCCACACTGCTTACAGCATGTCCGGACTGCGCTCGTTCAGTCCGCACCGCCACACACCTTCAGGGCTGACCCGCTCGCGATGGCGTGCAGGCCAGACCGATGAAATCAACTCGTTTACAGCATGCCCGGGATGGCGGCCTTCATTTCAGAGGGCCAGACGCCGACTTGAACCTGACCAATATGCTCTTTTTGTAGCAACAGCATGGCCAGACGGGATTGGCCGATGCCACCGCCGATGGTCTGCGGCATCCGTGCGGCCAGCAGATCCTGATGCCAGTCGTACTGCAGGCGATCCTCATCGCCAGTGATGGCGAGCTGACGACGCAGCGCCTCGGCATCGACCCGGATCCCCATGGAGGAGATCTCGAAGCTGTCTTGCAGTACCGGGTTCCACACCAGAATGTCCCCGTTCAGACCCGCCAGACCCAGCTCGCTGTGGCTGCTCCAGTCGTCATAGTCCGGGGCGCGCACATCGTGGCGTTCACCGTGGGAGAGGGCACCACCGATACCGATCAGGAACACGGCCCCCAGCTCTTTGGCGATGGCACGCTCGCGCCCCTTGGCATCGAGGTCCGGATAGCGGGTCAGCAGCTCTTCGCTGTGCAGGAACTGGATCTCGGCTGGCAGGAAGGGGGTCAGCTCATGCTCGGCACAGACCGCGCGCTCGGTGGCCTTGATGGCAGCCCAGATGCCGCGCACGGTCTCCTGTAGATAGGCCAGATCGCGGCGCTCGCTCGGCATGACCTTCTCCCAGTCCCACTGATCCACGTAGACCGAGTGGATGGGGGTGAGCTTGTCTTCATCCGGACGCAGCGCCTTCATGTGGGTGTAGATCCCTTCACCCGGGCCGAAGCCGAAGCGACCCAGAGTCTGGCGCTTCCATTTGGCCAGTGAATGCACCACTTCGTAGCTGTGCTCCGGCAGGGTTTTCACTTTGACCTGCACTGCATTCTCGTGGCCAGAGAGGTTGTCCTGAGTGCCATCACCGACCCGGCTCAGAATGGGGGCTTGCACCTCCATCAGACCCAGTTGCTGGGCGAGTTGGCGGGAGAACATCTCTTTGACGAAGCTGATCTGCTGTTGGCTGCGAATGTAGTGCTGTTTCATGCTGAATTCCTGTTTCAAACCCCGTTGGATGTGGTGATTCTTCAACAGATTGGTGACTAAATTCAATATTCGATAATAGAAATAGGCTTTACGTGTTTTTTTCTTCAAAATAAGCCGTTGTTTAATGAGATATCGCCAACGGGAGTGCAAAAAAATGCCGGAAAATTACCGGATCGATAATCTCGATCAGGCCATCCTCACCGCCCTGATGGAGAATGCGCGGATCCCTTACGCCGAACTGGCGAAACAACTGGCTGTCAGCCCGGGCACCATTCATGTGCGGGTGGAGAAGATGAAGCAGGCGGGGATCATCGAGGGGACGCGGGTGCAGGTGAACGCGAAGAAGCTGGGCTATGACGTCTGCTGCTTTATCGGGATCAATCTGAAGAGTGCCAAGGATTACCCCTCGGCGCTGGCCAAGCTGCAGGCGCTGGACGAGGTGGTGGAGGCTTACTACACCACGGGTCACTACAGCATCTTCATGAAGGTGATGACCCGCTCCATCGACGAGCTGCAGATCGTGTTGATCAACAAGATCCAGACCATCGACGAGATCCAGTCCACTGAAACGCTGATTTCACTGCAAAACCCGATCTTGCGGGATGTGAAGCCCTGAGTCGGGTTGCAGGAGCGGGGTATTGAGATCCATCTCCCAAGCGACACCCCGACCCGTTGATCAGGGTTCGATATAGGGGATGCCGTACTTGTCGTAGAGGGCCTTGAGGCTGCCGTTGCGCTTCATGCGCAGCAGTTCGGCATCGTAGGCGGCCATCTGGGCGGGCGTATTCTCGTCGGCCCTGGCGCGGGTCCAGGTGTTGAAGTAGGGGCTGCTCTTGAGCGGCTTGGGCAGGTAATCGACCTTGCCCGTCAGCCCCTCCTCCTTGATCTGGGTGAAGGCAGTGACCAGCGGCATCGGCACGGTATCGATCCGCCCGGCCAGCAGTTTGCGCAGTTGCAGCTGGTTCATGGTGATCTCCTGAAACTGATAGGCCGGGTCGGCGAGGGCGGCGGTCAGCTCCGGGGTATAGGAGAAATCCTTGGTGATGCCGATGCGCCAGGGTTTGAGGTCCGCTAGCGTGTCGTAGCGGATCTTCAGCAGGTCGGTCTTGCGCACGAAGAAGTGCCAGCTGTGGCGAATATGGGCCTGCTGCGGGTAGATGAGATAACTCTCCCGCTCTGCCTTGTAGGAGTGGGTCATCACCAGGTCGCAGGCGCCGGTTTCGGCATTGCGGGTGAGGCGGGCCCCCGAATCGGCCAGCTCGATCCGAAAGGGCGTTGCCAGCTTGTCGAAGATGGCGGTGACGATATCGATATCGAGTCCGCGGGGTTTCTGCTCGGCATCGAGAAACTTGAGCGGGGGCTCCATGGTGCCGCAGATCACCAGCTCCTTGGCCGGCAATCCGAGTGGAAACAGCAACAAAAGCAGGGGGATCACACGCAAACTACGTCTCCTGAACCCGTTTGAAGATATTCCAGAACCTGATTCCAGTATATTGGGTAACACCTGATCCGTTAGAAGCGACTGTTTATGGCAAACCCTGAAATCGAGAGCCCGCTGGACGGGATCGACAAGTTGACCGTTTCGCTCTACCGCCTTGGCTTGAGTGCGGCAGCCCTGCTGCTGCTTTGCCGCGGTGCGGCGCTGCTGAGCGGGATAGCTCTGCTCCCGTCGGCACAATGGTTGATGTCGCTGGCAGTGGCAAGCGCAATCTGCGGCTTCTCGCTGCATATCTACGACAAGCGGATTCGCCTGATTCTGCAGGGATTTGGTTGGGGCGCGTTGGCCCTGGCGGCGGTGGGGGCACCGGATGCGCTGGTGCTGGGCGCGGCGTTGGCGACGCTCTCCGGGCTGGCGTTCAAGGAGCAGTTTTGCTTCGCCATTCCCGGCATCAAGCTGGTGCCCGTGCTGCTGCCGGCGCTATGGCTGTTGGAGTTGTTGCGGGTGGAGTGGGCCGCCGCACTGGTGGCGCTGGTCTGCGGGGCCCTGTTGAGCTTGCTGGCGCTGGCCAAGTGGCGAATGCCCCTGCACTTCGATATCGGTGACAAGGGGCGTTACCAGATCTAGGTCTGCTGACACACCTTCATCTGCTGGTTGAGGGCCTGCATCACCTGACGGCGGCTGATGATGCCGATCACCTTGCCCTGTTGCAGCACCGGGTAGATCTTGGGCTTGGCCTCGGCCATCTGGCGAGCCAGCTCCAGAATGCTGTCATCCGGCCCGACCGAGAGGGGCGTGCGGTTCATCAGATCCTCCACCCGGGTGCGGGTATCGCAGTGGTAGCTGCCGGTGAGCAGGCTGGGGATGCAGTCTTGTTCGGAGAGAAAGCCGATCAGCCGTTTCTGCTCATCCAGCACCGGCAGGCCGCCAAGGCCCGATTGATGCAGGCGATCCAGCGCCTCGGCCAGGCCGAGTCCGGCGGTGAGGGAGTGGGTCAGGCGACCCATGTGGTGGTGCACTTTCAGCATGGTGATGACTCCGCAAGAGGGGATGTCGCCACTATGGGGCGGCCGGGTGGCCCGCGACCAATGGCTTGTGCCGCAGGGATTGATAGGCACCGGCCATCGGCGGTGATCCGCTGGCAGGCGGGCTTCGTTCATGCAAGACCATGAAAGGGAAAGGAGATCGTATGCGTGCATTGGTAACGGGCTGCGGCCGTCGACTCGGGTTTTATCTCTGTGAACAGCTGGTGGCGGCGGGCTGGCAGGTGACGGGCAGCTATCGCAGCGAGCGGCCGGAGCTGGCCACGCTGGCGGCGCTGGGGGTCGAGCTGGTGCAGGCGGATTTTGGCCGGGAAGAGGACGTGGGCAAGCTGATCGATGTGCTGGCGGCCCATCAGGATCTGGCGCTGGTGATCCACAACGCCTCGGCCTTCGAGCCGCAGGTGGCCGATCCGGCAGCGCAGCTGGCCCAGTTCGAGCAGTTCTACCGGGTGCACATGGCGGCCCCTTTCCAGCTCAATCGGGCGCTGTCCCCACAGCTAGCCAGCAATCCCAACGCCAGCATCATTCACATCACCGATATCTATATCCATGCCCCGTCCCCCCGTTTTGCCAGCTATGTAGCCACCAAGGCGGGCGCCCATTCGCTGGCCATGAGCTTTGCCCGCGAGCTGGCGCCCACTGTGCGGGTCAACACCATAGAGCCGGGGCCGATCCTGTTTCTCGATGAACATGACGAGAGCTGGCGCCAGCTGGTGTTGGCGAAAACACCGCTGGCGCGGGAGGGAGGGCTTGAGCCCATCTGGCAGGCGGTGCAGCTACTGGTGGGGAACAGTTATATGACGGGAGCCAGCATCAAGGTGGATGGCGGGCGCGCGCTGGCTACCCTCTGAGGGGTTGCCGAGCACCAGCGGCCCCAGCCCGACCTGCCGGGTCAGCAAGCCCTTGCCGGGCTTGTCCGATGGGCCGTGAAGCGCCACCTGCAGCGCCACCTTGGGGTCATGCACCTCGCCATGGCCGTACAGCTCGGCCAGCAGTTCCGCCAGATAGGAATCGACCTCTGCCGTGGCGAAGTCGCCGTGCGTGTTGCTGGCCAGAATATCGATGTCGAGCGGGCGATCGTGCACCTTGCAGAGCGGATCGCTGCGATCCCGGCCGTGAGCCACTTCGAGGGCGACAAAGCGCTGCTTGAGGCGGACGGCATCGAGCGGACTCTCCACCACCAGCAGGCAGTTGAGAAAGTCGTGGCTGGAGTGCATTCCCACCCAGGGCGGGATCGCACTTTGTTAATGAAATTTGAACAGGCAGATCGTCTGTGATCTAATCGCGTCTCCATGCAGGAG
>NZ_JAPCJA010000061.1:0-24802 GCF_027707745.1 Aeromonas sp. QDB23 | reverse complement strand
GCATTGCGATCTACCGGAAAACGGGTCTTTGATATCTTCACCGCCCTGGGTCTCGATGGCCTGGGGCGTTTTTCTATAAACATGACGCCTATGCTCCCCCGCAACTCTGCCAACCTCCGTGGCGTATGGGCTGGCGATAACGCGCCCGCCATCACTGCCATCTGGTTCGCGATGAACTGACAGGCAAACTTGAAGCTCACCTCATTGGGCGCTCGCTGATGAGCTACGGCGGCCTGGCTCGCCTCCCGCCTGACCAGATTGTATCCAAGCAGCAATCCCCACAGCTCCTGATAAACCAAGTCCACTTTCTTGCTTCTCAGCGTGATGGCATTGTGTTGCATCGCGCTTTTGATATCCCGGTATCCCAGCTCGATTTCCCAGCGCTCGTGGTACTGGGTCGCCACCTGAGCTGCGCTGAATCGGGTTACGGGCAGGGAGGTAAAGACCGTTTTTTCCTTGCCTGCCACCTCATAGGTCACTGCACGAACTTGCCAGTGTGTCGGTAACTCGGGGTTTTTCTTGCGAGCCTGAGGCGAGACCGTCATTTGCAACAGACGGTCACCATCGCCATAGCGCTCCAGTTCCGTGTATACCAGCCCCTTGCGTTCCGGGATGAGCCAGTGACGGTCAGTGTCTTCGGCCTGAATACGTAGCAACAGGTCGGCACCGAAGAAGCCTTTATCCAGCAGGGTCACCGATTTGTCCGGCAATGAGTGAATGAACTCGCTGGCCAGGGGGATCTCCCCTTTGCGGTACGGGCTGATGGCCGCGTTGGCAATGACATGCGAGCGGACATTCATCAGCGTGACCAACCGCAGCATCGGGTAGGGTGTCTGCCGGTTGGTTGAGGTGTTACCCGAGCCGAAATGTGCTCTGAGTTCAGGCATATCCTGGGTTCGGAACAGGGCCCCATCGATGGCAAAGACCTGTAAACCGTGCCAATGATCTTCAGGATAACGTTCCCGCCCCCACACATCGGCGCACTGCTTGAACAGCCACTCGAGTGGCTGTTTGCCGAGTCGCTGACGGGCTTGAGACAGGGCACTGTCCGCGAGCAAGGCATCATTGGCCAACCCTTCTGCACAGATGTTGAGGCGCCGAGCGACCTCGGAGATGGGCTCATTGCGAAAAAAGGCCATGCCCACGACGAGCCACAAGACCATATCAGAAGGTAAGCGGCGGCGGCGAATAGTGGCCTTTTCAGACAAGGCGGCAGCGGCAGTAATCCATTCGTCGGGAATATGGTCGGCAAAAATGGCCAGCCGAGCCAGCATGTCGCCAGATGCCTCAATAACGTCGTTCAGGTCGTTTGCAATAGACATAAAAAATCCGGAACCAGTGACTGATTCCGGATTGTCCCACAGCAGAAGGATCGGTCAATGGATCCTTAACTGATCAGCATTGCGCATCGGCGGGGCTGTTTCGGGCAATAAACCCTGAATTTACATCACACTGCTACCTTTTTGACCAGAATTCGCGGGCGAAGCTGCGCACCTTTTCCCAATCGGTAAACTCGAGGTCCTTGCTGGTATCGGTACTGCCACCGGTGATCTTCATGATCAGCTGGATGATGCGAGTCTGCCACCAGTTATAGCGGGAGTACTGCAGCGCACCGGCAAAGACGCCCAGGGTTTTCGGCTTCCAGGGTGAGAGGCACAGGAACTTCTTCATATAGGCATTGGTTTGCGGCGTCTGCTTCTCTGGCTTGCGGGCAGTCAGGTTGACGCAGAAGAAGGCCGCATTGGCCACTTCCAACTGCTCCTGATGGGCATGAATAAAGCTGAACAGGCTGGGATGGAAGTTGCCATAACGAATGGAGGCACCGATCAAGACCTTGGCATACTTGCTGAGGTTGCACATCGGCAAGGTGTGCAGGTCATGCATCACCGCTTCACATCCCGGCATCTGCTCCAGCATGACATCGACTATTTTGCGGGTTTGGCCATCCCGAGAGGAATAAAGCACCAGAATCTTGTCCATAACAACCTCAACTACGCCAGAATGCAGGAGTAAACAGTACCAGAAGCGTGAAAATTTCCAATCGGCCAAACAACATGGCCACCACCAGCACCCACTGGGCCGCAGGCGAGATATTGCCGAAGTTGGCAGAGACCTCTCCCAGCCCCGGACCTACGTTGGTGAAAGCCGCCGCCACGGCGGTGAATGCGGTCACTTCGTTCAGCCCCGTCATCAGCAACAGCAGCATGAATATAAAGAAGAGAATGATATAGGTAGCGAAGTAGCCCCACACCGCCTCGACGATGCGCTCGGGCACCGCCCGATTCCCCAGCTTCAAGGTATAGATGGCTCTGGGGTGGACCAGCCGCTTCAGCTCGCGCATCCCCTGCATAAACAGGATCATGAAACGCATCACCTTGATGCCGCCGCCGGTACTGCCCGCGCAACAGCCGATAAAGGCGGAGAACATCAGCAGCATGGGCAGGAACGAGGGCCAGTCGGCATAGGTAGTGGTGCTGTAGCCGGTGGTGGTACCCAGAGAGACTGCCTGGAACAGCCCGTGGTTGAGCGCCTCTTGCCAGGTGGCGTAGTGTCCGTGGGTCAGCAAGGCGACAAAGCAGATCATCACCAGGGTCGCTTGAATGGCCAGGAACACCTTGAGTTCCGAGTCATATAGATAGCGCCCGATCCGAACCGGACGGTGGGAGAAAACGGTAAAGTGGAGCGCAAAGTTCACGCTGGCCAGCAGCAGGAACACCACGGTAATCAGGTTGATGACCGGACTGTTGAAAAAACCGATGCTGGCGTCGTGGGTGGAGAAGCCGCCGACCGACAGGGTCGAGAACGAATGGCACACCGCATCGAACAGCGTCATCCCGGCCAGCCAATAGGCCAGCGCACAGAGCGCGGTCAGCAGCAGATAGATGAACCAGAGCGCCTTGGCCGTTTCGGCGATACGCGGCGTCACCTTGGTATCCTTCACCGGCCCCGGGATCTCGGCACGGTAGAGCTGCATGCCACCGATCCCGAGCAGCGGCAGAATGGCCACCGCCAGTACGATGATCCCCATCCCACCCAGCCACTGCAGCAGCTGGCGATAGAACAGAAACGCCTTGGGCAGATTATCGAGCCCGGTCAGTACCGTTGCGCCTGTGGTGGTCAGGCCGGAAAAAGATTCGAAGAAGGCCTCCGAGACCGACATATCCGGCACGTCGCTCATGATGAAGGGCACCGCCCCCACACTGCCCAGCACGGTCCAGAACAGCACCACGATGAGGAAGCCCTCTTTCGAGCGCATCTCCTTCTTGTGATAGCGGTTGGGAAACCAGAGCACCACCCCGAGCAGCAGAGCGATCAGAAAAGAGCTGACGAACTCGGCACCACCACCATCCCGATAGCCGAAGGCCACCAGTGCAGGCAACAGCATGGTCGAGCTGAACAGCGCAACCAGCAGGCCAACAATGCGAATAATGCTCAGGATGTGCATTACAGCTCCCTTTCCCCAATTAAAGAGCGATGGATTCTAGCCATCTAAGGGACTGAGGGATACCCGCCCATGAGTCCGGTCGGTCAATTCACGGTCCACCTGAGCCCAAACCGCGGACTCCCACGTCACCTGCAAGGTGACCTGCTGACCGTAATCAGCCGCCAGCAATTCGCCACTGTGGCTGCAGATCAGCGACTCGACCGTCCCCATGTCACCGTAATCACAGTGAATGAGAGAGGGGGTGCGCGGCACCTTGAGCAGGGTTGGCAGTTGCTTGAGGGCGGCACCGACGCCGCCCCCATAGGCTTTGACCAGTCCACCGGTACCAAGCTGGATGCCGCCGTAGTAACGCACCACCACGGCGCAGATTTCACCGAGCCCCGACCCCATCAACTGGGCCAGGATCGGCTTGCCCGCCGTACCGGACGGTTCGCCATCATCGCTGAAGCCATAGACCTGACTATCTTGCGGCGCGCCCGCCACAAAGGCCCAGCAGTGATGGCGAGCAGTCGGATGTTGGCGCTTGATCTCGTTGACCCACCCCTTGGCCGCCTCGACAGTCGGGGTGTGGGCAATCAGGGTAATGAAGCGGCTCTTCTTTATCTCTTCGGTCAACTCCAGCGGGGCAGCCGGAATGGAATAGGCTACCGCCATCAGAGCCCTGCTTGTCTGGTCATGTTCTCCACCCCGTTGGCGTGCAGCACTATATTGTCTTCGATGCGGATGCCACCAAACGGCCGCAGTGCCTCGACCTTGTTCCAGTTGACCCGTTTGCCCTGTTCGCCCTGACGCAGCGGCTCCAACAAACTGTCGATGAAGTAGAGCCCCGGCTCGATGGTGAACACCTGATCCACCTCCATCACCCGGGTGCAGCGCAGATAGGGGAACAACTCGGGCGCCGCCAGATGGGTGCCGCGCTCATCCTGCATGAAACCGCCCGCATCGTGTACCTGCAGACCAAGGAAGTGGCCGAGGCCGTGGGGGAAGAAGACGTTGGTCACCCCGGTGTTGATCATCTCGTCTACCGACATGTCCACCAGCTCGGTCGCTTGCAGCAGGCGCGCCAGCTTGTGGTGCATCTGCAGATGCAGCTCGCTGTAGCGGCGACCCGGTTTGATCTCCTTGATGATCTCCTGCTGCTGCTCGTCGAGGGCAGCTATCAGATCGGCGAACTCGCCGCGCCGCCACGCCCAGGTGCGGGTGATGTCGGAGGCATAACCGTGAAAATCGACGCCGGCATCGATCAGGAAGGAGTGACGCTCCACATCCGGCACCCGCAAGGCAGACAAATGGGTGTAGTGCAGGATGGCCGCATTGCGGTTGATGGCGACAATATTGCCGTAGGGCGCCTCATTGGCCCCCTGCCCGACCGCCTTCATATAGGCCAGATTGATCTCGAACTCGCTCGCCCCCGCCATAAAGGAGTCCTTGGCGGCGATATGGCCACGGACACCGATGCGGTTCGCCTCGCGCAGACACTCCAGCTCGTAGGGGGTCTTGTAGGCACGGTGATAGTGCAGGTAGTTAAGCACCGCCTCGGGATTGGGCTGGGTCAGCCCCAGCAGCTCGGCCACCTCCAGATGGCCGCCCAGGTAGGCCCACTCCTGCTTGTTGGCAGGCAGATGATCGGCCACCTGCTCCGGCCTTGTCAGGAAACGGATATCGAAGAACTCGACCCAGAAGGCATTGGGCAGATCCGCCACCTTGTGCCAGAAATCGACCGGACGGTAGAACAGCAATACCGGTTTGTTCACCCCGTCCACCAGCAGCCAGCAGTGGGGATTGTCCAGCACCGGCAACCAGGCCTTGAAGTGCGGGTTTACCTTGAACGGGTAATCCTGATCATCGAGGAAGATGCGGTGGGTCTGGCCGGAGTGGATGGCCAGTCCGCTGAGCCCCTGTTGTTGCAGAATGTCGCGGGTGCGCTGCTGCAAGGTATCGAGGTGCTGGGCAAAAAGTTGGCTGTAGCTGCTCATGGCGTCCTGCTCCGAGGTGAATGTGATAGCAGCATAACACCAAGCTCGGGGCTGCTCGACCCGTCAAGCTGCCGCTTCGTGAGGTAACGCATGCGTTACAACCTGTTTGTTATCAACGAAAAACCAATCATTAACAAATCAAAAACAATTCAATACACTGCCGGTAGATACATGAAGTCAGGGATTACTCATGGACAACCTCTGCCTGTGGCAACCGGATCCGCTCGGGATGCAGCAATCCAACCTCTACCGTTTTATGGCGGAGGTGAACCGTTTCCACGGCTTGCAGTTGCAGAACTATGCCCAGCTTTACCAATGGTCGGTGGAGAAGACCACCCGTTTCTGGCCGCTGGTATGGCAACACTGCGGCGTCAAGGGCGAGCTCGGCAACATAGTGGCGGAAAACCGTCAGGATATGCAGCACACCCGCTGGTTCCCCGACAGCCGCCTCAACTTCGCCGAGAACCTGCTGCGCCGACAAGACGAGAGCCCGGCCATCATCTCCCGCATCGAAGGGAGCCCAAGCCGCACCCTCAGCTGGCGTGAATTGAGTGATCAGGTGGCCCGGCTGGCTCAGTGGCTACGCCATCAGGGGATTGGTCGTGGCGACGTGGTGGCGGCCTATCTGCCCAATATTCCGGAAACCGTGGTTGCCATGCTGGCAAGCACCAGCCTCGGGGCGATCTGGACCTCCACCAGCCCCGACTTCGGTGAAGCCAGCGTGGTGGAGCGTTTCGGCCAGACCCGGCCGCGGGTGCTGTTCGCGGTGGATGGTTATCGCTACAACGGCAAGGAGATCGACATTCAGCAGAAGGTCGCCAGCGTGGTGAGCCAGTTAGGCAGCATAGAGCAAACGGTGATGATCCCCCTGCTCGGCAACCCGCTGCAGCTTGGTCACGACTGGCAGCAACTGCTGGCGAGCCAAAACGGTGCCCAGCTCGCCTTCGAGCCGATGGCCTTCAACGATCCGCTCTACATCCTCTACTCCTCCGGCACCACCGGCAAACCCAAGTGCATCGTGCACGGCATCGGCGGCACCCTGCTGCAACACCTGAAAGAGCACCAGCTGCATTGCGACATCAAACCGGGGGAGCGGATCTTCTACTTCACTACCTGCGGCTGGATGATGTGGAACTGGCTGGTGAGCGCCCTCGCCTCCGGCGCAACTCTGGTGCTCTACGATGGCTCGCCGTTTTATCCGGACGGCAACGTGCTGTGGGATCTGGCCCGCGACGAGCAGGTCAGCTTGTTCGGCACCTCGGCCAAGTATCTCGACGCGCTGCACAAACAGGGTTATGCCCCCATTAACAGCCACGACTTGCCGCAGTTGCGGCTGATCTGCAGCACCGGCTCAGTGTTGTCGCCGGAGGGGTTCGACTACGTCTATCAGCAGATCAAGCAGGATGTGCAGCTCAGCTCCATCTCAGGCGGCACCGATATCTGCTCCTGCTTCGTCATCGGCAATCCGCTCAGCCCTGTCTATCGCGGCGAGAGTCAGGGGCGCGGCCTCGGTCTCGCGGTGCAGGTATTCAACGAAGCGGGCCAGCCGGTGCAGGGGGAGAAGGGTGAGCTGGTCTGCACCAAGCCGTTCCCGGCCCAGCCCATCTACTTCTGGGGCGACGAAAATGGAGACAAATACCACGCCGCCTACTTCGAGCGGTTCGACAACATCTGGTGCCACGGCGACTGGATCGAGCTAACCCCGACCGGCGGCATTCTGTTCTACGGCCGCTCCGATGCAACCCTCAACCCGGGCGGCGTGCGGATCGGCACCAGCGAGATCTACCGCTATGTCGAGCAGCTGGACGAAGTGGAAGAGAGCATCGTCATCGGCCAGCAGTGGCAACAGGACGAACGGGTGGTGCTGTTCGTCAAACTCAAGGCGGGTTGCAAGCTGGACGAGCCGCTGCGCGAGCGGATCCGCCAGCAAATAAACCAACACTGCACCGCCCGCCATGTGCCGGCCCGTATCCTGCAGGTGGATGCCATCCCTCGCACCAAATCCGGCAAGATCGTCGAACTGGCGGTGCGGGAGGTAGTGCACAACCGGCCGGTCAACAACACCCATGCCCTTGCCGATCCAGAGGTGCTGAACCAGTATCGCAACCGGCCGGAATTGGCCAGTTGATAACAAACTCACATCCATCCGAGGCGCCGCAAGGCGCCTCTCTTTTGCCCGTTTTGTGATGAAGAGCTTTTACTCGACAACTGTTAAACAAATGTTTTAAATAGGTGTTGAAAATGTCTCCTTTTGGATCAATAGTGAGCCTCGCCCCCTGCTGGGGATAAAGGAGCAACACCCCCCACTGAGTGGGAACAAGGAGACACTCTCATGATCTACCAAGGCGAAACCCTGTCGGTCAGCTACCTCGAAAACGGCATTGCCGAGCTGAGGTTTGATGCCCCGGGTTCAGTCAACAAGCTGGATCGCGCTACCCTGCTCTCCCTGAGCGAAGCGATCGCCGCATTACAACAAGAACGTGAACTAAAAGGTCTGATCCTCACCTCCGGCAAAGACGCCTTTATCGTCGGTGCCGACATTACCGAATTCCTGGAACTGTTCGATCTGCCGCAGGAAGATCTGCTCGGCTGGCTGAAAAAGGCCAACGACATCTTCAACGCCATCGAAGATCTGCCGGTACCGACCCTCTCCGCCATCAAAGGCCATGCGCTGGGCGGCGGCTGCGAAACCATCCTCTCCACCGACTTCCGTCTGGCCGACACCACCGCCAAAATCGGCCTGCCCGAGACCAAACTCGGCATCATGCCGGGCTTTGGCGGCACAGTCCGTCTGCCGCGAGTGATCGGCGCCGACAACGCGCTCGAGTGGATCACCACCGGCAAGGATTATCGTGCCGATGACGCCCTCAAGGTGGGTGCCATCGATGCCGTGGTCGCCCCTGATGCGCTGCAGAGCGCTGCGCTGCAGATGATCAAGGACGCCATCGCGGGCAAACTGGACTGGCAGAGCCGTCGCGCCGCCAAGAAAGCGCCGCTGCGCCTCTCCAAACTGGAAGCCATGATGAGCTTCACCACCGCTGCCGGCATGGTTGCCGCCGTGGCGGGCAAACACTATCCGGCACCGATGACGGCGGTGAAAACCGTCGAGGCCGCTGCTGGCATGGGCCGTGACGAAGCGCTGGCCGCCGAGGCACAGGGCTTTATCAAGCTGGCCAAGACCGATGTCGCCAAGGCGCTGGTCGGCATCTTCCTGAACGATCAGCACATCAAGGCGCTGGCCAAGAAGGCGGCCAAACAGGCTAGCAAGGCCACTGGCCACGCCGCCGTACTGGGTGCCGGCATCATGGGCGGCGGCATCGCCTACCAGTCTGCCAGCAAGGGCATTCCGGCGGTGATGAAGGACATCAACGAGAAGGCGCTGGCACTTGGCATGGGCGAAGCCACCAAGCTGCTCAACGGCCAGCTCGAAAAGGGCCGCATCGACGGCATCAAGATGGGCCAGGTGCTCTCTGCCATCACTCCGACCCTCAGCTATGACAACGTCAAAGGCGTGGACGTCGTGGTCGAAGCCGTGGTCGAGAACCCGAAAGTGAAGGCCGCCGTACTGGGTGAAGTGGAAGGCGTGATCGGCGAAGACGCCGTGCTCGCCAGCAACACCTCCACCATCCCCATCTCTCTGCTGGCCAAGGGACTGAAGCGCCCGCAGAACTTCTGCGGCATGCACTTCTTCAACCCGGTGCACCGCATGCCGCTGGTGGAGATCATCCGCGGCGAGCAGACCTCCGATGAAACCATCAACCGCGTGGTGGCCTACGCCGCCGCCATGGGCAAGTCCCCGGTCGTGGTCAACGACTGCCCGGGCTTCTTCGTCAACCGCGTGCTGTTCCCCTACTTCTTCGGCTTCAACAAGCTGGTCGCCGATGGCGCCGACTTCGCTGCCGTCGACAAGGTGATGGAGAAGGAGTTTGGCTGGCCCATGGGCCCCGCCTACCTGCTGGACGTGGTCGGCATCGACACCGGCCACCATGCCGGTGACGTGATGGCGCAGGGCTTCCCGGCACGCATGAGCAAGGAAGGTCGCACCGCCATCGACGTGATGTACGAAGTGAACCGCTTCGGTCAGAAGAACGGCAAGGGCTTCTACGCCTACGAGCAGGACAAGAAGGGCAAGCCGAAGAAGGTGGCTGACGCCGCTGCTTACGAGCTGCTGGCCCCCATTGCCAAGCCGAAACAGGATTTCGACAAGGACGCCATCATCGCCCGCATGATGATCCCGATGATCAACGAGGTGGTGCTCTGTCTGGAAGAGGGCATTGTCGCCACACCAGCCGAAGCCGACATCGCGTTGGTCTACGGTCTGGGCTTCCCTCCCTTCCGCGGCGGCGTGTTCCGCTATCTGGACACCATTGGTCTGGATCGCTACGTGGCCATGGCCGACCAGTATGCCGATTTGGGCCCGCTCTACCGCGTCAGCGACAAGCTGCGCGAGATGGCTGCCCATGGCAAAACCTTCTACTGATTGCGGAAAGGAGATCCATTCATGAAAGACGTAGTCATTGTCGACTGTATCCGGACCCCGATGGGCCGGTCCAAGGGCGGCGCCTTCCGCAACGTGCGTGCAGAAGACTTGTCCGCGCACCTGATGAAATCCATCCTGCTGCGCAACCCCAACCTCGACCCGAACGAGATCGAGGATATCTACTGGGGCTGCGTGCAGCAGACCCTGGAGCAGGGCTTCAACATCGCCCGCAACGCCGCGCTGCTGGCTGGTATTCCGAAGCAGGTGGGGGCGGTCACCGTCAACCGTCTGTGTGGCTCCAGTATGCAGGCGCTGCATGACGCTTCCCGTGCCATTCAGGTGGGTGATGGGGACATCTTCATCATCGGCGGCGTCGAGCACATGGGCCACGTGCCGATGAGCCACGGTGTGGACTTCCACCCCGGCATGGCCAAGTCGGTGGCGAAAGCCTCCGGCATGATGGGGCTGACCGCCGAAATGCTCGGCAAGCTGCACTGCATCAGCCGCCAGCAGCAGGACGAGTTTGCCGCCCGCTCCCACCGTCGCGCTTATGCTGCGACCGTGGAAGGGCGCTTCGCCAAAGAGATCGTCGGGCTGGAAGGCCATGATGCCAGCGGCGCCCGCTTCTTCTACGACTACGACGAAGTGATCCGCCCGGAGACCACGGTCGATGGCTTAAGCCAGCTGCGCCCGGCATTTGACCCGGTCAACGGCACCGTCACCGCGGGCAGCTCCTCGGCGCTGTCCGATGGCGCCGCCGCCATGCTGGTGATGAGTGCGGATCGCGCCAAGGCGCTCGGCCTCACGCCCCGCGCCAGAGTGCGTGCCATGGCCATTGCCGGTTGCGATGCCGCCATCATGGGTTACGGCCCGGTGCCGGCCACCCAGAAGGCGCTCAAGCGTGCCGGTCTGACCATCGGCGATATCGATCTGTTCGAGCTGAACGAGGCGTTTGCCGCCCAGTCCCTGCCCTGCGTGAAGGATTTGGGTCTGCAGGATCTGGTGGACGAGAAGGTCAACCTGAACGGCGGCGCCATTGCGCTGGGCCACCCGCTCGGCTGCTCCGGTGCCCGCATCTCCACCACCCTCATCAACCTGATGGAGGAGAAAGATGCCACGCTAGGGGTTGCCACCATGTGTATCGGTCTGGGTCAGGGCATCGCCACCGTATTTGAACGGGTGTGATAACCAGCCGGATCGACGGGATGCACTACTGAGAGTTGTCCCTTTTCGGGGTCAGTCTGACTGGCCCCTTTTCAAGTCTGTGACGATCGCCACACGGGGTGAGCGTCAGTGGTCAGAAGCTGTCTGTTGGCCGTCCCGTTTGGGTCGGCCTTTTTTCGTTTTAACCTTATCAATAGGCTGTTATTGCCTTAAACCTCACATTAGATGGGGGGCTTGCTTGCTTTTTACTCCCCCGACAGGTTCAATCTGCACAAAAAAATGGGTGGATGCACATACATATGTCAATGAGCAAACAACTGCTGATCGTCGATGACGACCAAGAGATCCGCGAGCTGCTCAATGAGTACCTGACCCGGGCGGGCTTTCAGGTATTGACGGCGGCGGAGGGCAACGAGATGCGCCAGCAACTCGCCCAGCACAGCCCGGACCTGATTATTCTGGACATCATGATGCCCGGCGAGGACGGTTTTACCCTCTGCCAGCAGATCCGTCGTGACTCCCAGGTGCCCATCATCATGCTGACCGCCGCCTCCGATGAAGCGGATCGGGTGATCGGCCTGGAACTGGGTGCCGACGACTATATCGCCAAGCCGTTCAGCCCCCGTGAACTGCAGGCCCGTATCAAGGCGCTGCTGCGCCGCGCCGAATTCCGCCAGCCGGAAAAAGAGAAAGAGCCGAGCCGTCGGCTGCGTTTTGCCGAGTGGACCCTCGACACCCTGAGCCACCAGCTGACCCATGACGATGGCAGCCTGCTGGATCTCTCCGGCAGCGACGCCATGCTGCTCGGCATGTTCCTGCAACAGCCCGGCGTAGTGCTGGATCGCGATACCATCTCCGATGCCACCCGCGGCCGCGAAAGCCTGCCGATGGAGCGCGGCATCGATGTGCAGATCAGCCGTCTGCGCCAGAAGCTGGGCGACAACGGCAAGAGCCCGCGCATCATCAAGACCATTCGCGGTAGCGGCTACATGCTGATTGCCGAGGTGCACGAACTGCCATGAGCAACAAGTGGTCCTGGGGGGCGCTGGTGCCCCGCTCCCTGCTGTCACGGATGATCCTGCTGCTGTTGCTGGCCATCCTGCTCTCCCAGACCATTCTGACCGGCATCTGGATGCAGCAGATCCAGAAGCGGGAGCTGGAGGGGATGATCAGCACCACCCGCAACCTGGCGCTCTCCGCTGCTTCCACCGTCAACTTCTTCAAATCCCTGCCGCTGCAGTATCGCCATATCGCGCTGGACCAGCTGCGCAACATGGGTGGCAGCCGCTTCTTCGTTTCGCTCAACGAGGAAGAGATCCACATCAACGCCATCCCCGAGAGCGAGCGCAAGACGCTGGTGCTGCAGGAGGTGCAGGGGGTGCTGACCCGCAAGCTCTCCGATGCCATGGCGATCAAGGTGGACTTCTCCCGGCCCGACGACCTCCACGTCTTCAACAACGACACCTTGCTGGCGGATCTCCCCTCCTCCTGGGCCCGCTACACCCTGTCGCTGGAACCGCTCAACCCGCCGGTGCTGGTGACCCAGATCGAAATTGAAAAGGGGGAGTGGCTCTATCTGGCGGCCCTGCTGCCCGCCCCCTACATGACCCTCGACGATACCGTGATGCCGAGCAATCAGGTGCGTTTCATCGCCCTGATGACGGTATTCCTCTGCTTCTTCACCTTTATGCTGGTGCGCTGGCAGACCCGCCCGCTGCGCCGTCTCGCCAAGGCGGCGGTCAACCTCGGCAAGGATATCGACCAGCCCTCGCTGAAAGAGGAAGGGGCATCGGAAATCGTGGCGGCCACCCGCGCCTTCAACATCATGCAACACCGCATCCGGCGCTATATCGACGATAGAGAGCGGCTGTTCAGCTCCATCTCCCATGACCTCAAGACCCCCATCACCCGGCTGCGACTGCGGGTCGAGCTGCTTGACGACGAGGTGCAGATCGGCAAGTTCAACAAGGATCTCGACGAACTGGAACTGATGGTGAAGGGGGCGCTGCAAACGGTCAAAGAGACCGACATTCACGAGAACATCGAGGAGATCGACATCAACGCCCTGCTGGAGCAGATGGCGGAGTCGATGAACCTGCACGACGAGCGGCTGACTATCGAAGGCCACTGCAAGTGGCCCTATCGCGGCAAGCTGCTGGCGCTCAAACGCTGCATCGGCAATCTGGTGGACAACGGCATCAAGTACGGCCAGAAGGTGCGTATCATCATCATGGATGACGAGGAGATGCTGATCCTCTTTATCATGGACGAGGGCCCCGGCCTGCCGGATGACCAGTTCGAGCGCATCTTCGAGCCCTACTACCGGCTCAGCACCGATCAGGCGGGCACCGGCCTCGGCCTTGGCATCGCCCGCAACATTGCCCACGCCCACGGCGGCGATCTGGTGCTGGAAAACCGTCCGCAAGGTGGCCTGCAGGCCACGCTCTCCCTACCAAGGCAGTAACCTTATGAAGTGGTTGTCTTTTTCTGTCATCGCCCTGCTATCACTACCGGCGTGCGCCTCTCAGGTGGAGGTGCTGCACTGGTGGACCTCCGGCGGTGAAGCCAAGGCCGTGGAGGTGCTCAAATCCGAGTGGACCGAACAGGGCAACCAGTGGAACGACTTCGCGGTACAGGGCGGCGGCGGCAAGAGCGCCATGACGGTATTGAAGAGCCGGGCGCTGGCGGCCAACCCGCCGGAGGCAGCCCACCTCAAGGGCTATGAACTCAAGGAGTGGGCCGGACTCGGCTTTTTGCGCGATCTCAGCCCGATGGCCGAACACCTCGGCTGGTACGCCAAAATGCCCCCCATGGTGCGGGCCACCCTCAGCCAGAGTGACGCCCTGATGGCGGTGCCGACCGGCATTCACCGGGTCAACTGGTTGTGGCTCAACCGCAAGGTGTTCGAGCAGCAGAAGCTCACTCCACCCACCGACTGGGCCCAGTTCGTCACCATCGCCGACCAGCTTAAAAAACGGGGTATCACCCCGCTCGCCATCGGCAACGAGCCCTGGCAGCTGGCGGTGTTGTTTGAAACGGTGGCGCTCGGTGAGGGCGGCAAGGAGTTCTACCGCAAGGCATTCCTCGAACAGGACAGCGCCACCCTGACCGGCCCCGACATGGTGCGGGTGCTGACCCGCTTCCAGCAGCTGCGTGCCTATGTGCCGCAAAAATACGCCGGTCTGAAGTGGCATCAGGCCACCAATCTGCTGGAGAGCGGTGGCGCCGCCATGCAGGTGATGGGTGACTGGGTGAAGGGGGAGCTGAGCGCGGGCAACTACCGGCCGGGTGAGGATATCGCCTGCCTGCCGAGCCCGGGCAGCGCCGGGTTGTTCAGCTACAACCTCGACTCCATCGCCATGTTCAAGCAGCGGGATCCGGCCCAGCTGCAGGCCCAGGGCGAGCTGGCCCAGCTGCTGATGACGCCGACATTCCAGGCAGAGTTCAACCGGGTGAAGGGGTCGATCCCGGCGCTGACCAACCCCGACATGAGCAAGTTCGACCGCTGCGCCGTCCGCTCCTATCAGGATTTCCTGCTGGCGGAAAAGCAGGACAACCTGCTGCCCAGCATGGCGGAGGGGATGGCGACGCCGACCAATATGCGTCAGGCGATCATGGATGTGCTGAGCAACTACTTCAACGACCCCAAAGCGAACCCGCAGCAGACGGCGCTGCATCTGGAGCGGGCCATGCGTTCGACCCGCTGATCCGGGCAAATGGCTGATCGGCAGAAATGACAAAGGCGGAATTGCTCCGCCTTTGTTGTTGAATCGTCATCCGGTTCAGGATTGATCGTTTTCGTCCTCATCCTCGTCATAGTAATCGCTGAGCTCGATCCAGAGCCCCAACCCCACCATCACCATGGAGCCGAACCAGGTACCGGTGTTCCCGATCGGGCTGCCCATCACTATCATGGCGAAGGACAAGAACCCCATGCCTGCATAGGCTTGTAATCTGCCGTAGGAGACCTGCATATTCACCTCCTTGTTGAATATGGTTCAATTTTTATATTACTCGTCCGGCGCAATCTGGATAGGGCCGAATAACATTTTGGTTACATATGCTGGTTAATGGGTCGTTTGTTTGATTATTTTTTAGCCCTGAGTATCATTGGCAGCCGAATAGGTTGAAGGTTGATAATAGATGAGTGATTTATTCTGCGATGCAACCCATGAGTTGGATGCAATCGGGCTTCGTTGCCCGGAACCCGTTATGATGGTTCGCAAAAAAGTGCGGCTGATGGCGGATGGCGAGACCCTGCTGGTCAGCGCCGACGATCCTTCAACCACCCGCGACATCCCCAGTTTCTGCCGCTTTATGGATCACACCCTGGTCGCCAGCGAGACAGAGCAGGCCCCCTACCGCTATCTGATCCGCAAGGGTCAATAAGCCCCCGTACCGGAGCACTCCATGACAACCATTACCCGAATCGGCACCACCCAGCGTTGGTCAGACGTGGTCATCCACAATGGCACCCTCTATGTGGTGGAAGTGCCCGCCAGCGAAGAGGCTGACATCCACCAGCAGACCCGCGAAGTGCTGGCGAGCCTGCAGCGTCTGCTGGAAGCCAACGGCTCCGGCGTCGACAAGATCCTGATGGCCAACATCTATCTCAAAGACATTCAGGACATCGCCGCCTTCAACGAGCAGTGGGATGCCTGGATCCCGGCTGGCACCGCACCGGTTCGCGCCTGCGTACAGGCCCGTCTGGCCCACGAAGGCTACAAGGTCGAAGTGCAGCTCACTGCCGCTGTCTAAGCAAAACGGGATGCCTGGCTCCCCTGATGCCGACACCGCACCGGTTAGAGCCTGCGTACAAGCCCGCCTCGCCCACGACGGTTACAAGGTGGAAGTGCAGCTGACTGCAGCGGTCTAAGAGGCGGTTATCCCCCTCATCCCCGCCCCTTCTCCCGCAAGGGGAGAAGGGAGCAAAGAATAAGGAGCCATTGCTAGCCACGGCTCCAATAGAAAGGCCCCGCCATTACTGGCGGGGCCTTTTCGTTACCAAAACCTGAACGACTTAGGCGGTCGGGGTCAGGGTAATGGTCACGCGACGGTTCTGGGCTTTGCCAGCTGCGGTGCTGTTGGAGGCGATCGGCTGATCCGGGCCTACACCGGTGGTGGAGATGCGGCTGCCAGCGACACCCTGACCAATCAGCTGGGCGGCAACGGCATCGGCGCGCTCGCGGGAGAGCTTCATGTTCAGATCGCGGGAGCCGCTGCTGTCGGTGTGACCGACCACGTTCAGGCGGGTCTTGTCGAACTCGGCAACCACCATGGCCACACCGGAGAGGGTGTTGGCACCGGCCGCTTTCAGCTGGGCGCTAGAGCTGTCGAAGGTGACGTTGTTCGGCATATTGAGGATCAGCTGGTCGCCATTGCGGGTAACGCTGACGCCGGTGCCTTGCAGCTTCTCGCGCAGCTTGGCTTCCTGCACATCCATGTAGTAACCGATACCGCCGCCCAGCGCCGCACCTGCCGCCACGCCAGTCAGGATCCCCTTCTTGCGGTCACCCTTGCTGGAGGACATGGCACCGATTGCCGCGCCGGTTGCGGCACCGGCCAGTGAACCCCAGACCGCCTTGGAGGTCTGCTGCTCACCGGTGTACGGGTTGGTAGTACAGCCGCTCAGGGCCACGGCCAGCGCAACCGCCGGAACAATTGTCTTGAAATGCATGAAAAAAACCTCTGAAAAAACCGACTCAAAACCGGAAAGCGCGCATTCTACCCCAGCCGCGTGCCAAGGTGTGACGTCAGGATACGGATTGCGCCCTCTTCTGGCGGATGGCCGCCATTATGCCGGGCTGCACTGGACAAGAGCTGAACACCGGACCCTCCCCCATGACCGAGCCCCCGGCCACAAACGCCCGCGGGCTGGCTGACGCCATTGACTACTATTGAAGGCACCATCAATAGATCTTTGAGGTCTCGCCATGTTTGCACTGCTTCGCAACCTCTCGATCCGCCATCTGCTGTTGGGCGCGAGCCTGGTTATCCTGCTGACCATGGTGCTGGGCGGCATCTGGCGCAGCACCCTGACCGATCGGCTCGGACAACTGCCAGAACAGCTGATCACCAGCGCCAACCGGCAAATCACCCTGCAGGAGCTGCGTTATCACACTACTCAAGTGCAGCAATTTCTAACCGATGCGGCCGTCTCGGGGGAGCAGGACTCCGTTACCGAGGCGGAGCAGCATGCCCAGACTGCCCGGCAGCTGCTCGACACCCTGCCACAGTTGCAGAGTGCTCTCACCCCCTTGCTGGCCCGCCAACTGGAGACAGGAAAACGGATGGTCGATGCCTATCTCAAGGAGGGGCGCGAAGCAGGCAACCGCCTGATGAAACAGCCGGGCGAGGGATTTGACGCGATAACCGATAGCATCGCCACTCAGGTGGCAGGGGCGCTGGAGCAGCAACAACAACAGCTGATGAGTCAGGAGCAGGAGATCGCCAGCCAAAGCAGCGCCCTGCAAAGCCAGGATCTGCTGCTGCTCGTGGTCAGCCTCACCATCATCATGCTGATGCTGCTGCTGATCCATCTCAAGACGGTGCGGCCACTGCAACAGCTGATGACCCAGCTGGTCGAGCTGGCCAACCACAGCCACAACCTCACGTTCCGGCTGCGCAGCCGCGGGCAGGACGAATTCGCCTACCTCGCCACCGTCTTCAACCGCTTCCTCGACAATATCGACAGCCTGATCGGCTCGGTGCAGCAGGTCTCTCACAAGACCCACGACAAGATGGCACTGCTGATGAACCATTCCGGCAGCACCCTGAGCAGCATGCAGCGGGCACAGCAAAGTACCGACATGCTGGCGACCGCCATCAACGAAATGACCGCCACCGTCCACAACATCGAACACAATACCGAGCAGGCCAGTCAGGATACCCTGCTCACCCAGCAGCAGGCCCACGATGGCCAGCAGCAGGTGAGCCAGACCATCGCCCTGATCCGTCAGGTGGCCACCCATATCGAGCAATCCGCCGGTGAGGTGACCCGGCTGGATCAGGAGAGCAGCCAGATCGGCAACATTCTGCAGGTGATCAGCACCATCTCGGAACAGACCAACCTGCTGGCGCTCAACGCCGCTATCGAGGCGGCACGGGCTGGCGAACAGGGGCGCGGCTTTGCGGTGGTCGCCGACGAGGTACGTCAGCTGGCAACCCGCACCCAGGCCGCCACCGTCGATATCCAGCAGCGGATCGAAGCGTTGCAGAACAACACCCGCCATGCCGTCAGCACCATGCATACCACCCGCAATGTCAGCGAACAGGCGGTCAACCAGGCCGCGGGCACCGGCGAAACCCTCAATGGTATTGTCTCGGCCATTACCCGGGTCGCCGACATGAATGGCCAGATCGCCACGGCAGCCGAGCAACAGGCTCAGGTCGCGGAAGAGACCAATCGCAACGTCATGCAGGTTGCCAATATTGCTCGTGAATGCCTCGAGCTGGCCCGCGAGAGCCGTGCCCACACGCGCGACCTGAACCAGTCCAATGAGGAGATCAGCCTGATCAGCGACCAGTTCGAGGTGAGCCAGCAGCAATCAACGGGCCATGAACACGACCTGCTGCGCTGGAACGAGACGTTCATGGTGGGTGTGGCGAGCGTGGATCGTCAGCACCAAGGGCTGTTCGACGCGATGAACCGCTTCTACCACGCGGTCAGTGATAACAGTCCGGCGCAGGTGCGCAAACAACGGCTGGACGAACTGCTCAAGCTCGCAATTCAGCACTTTGCCGACGAGGAGCGCAGTATGGAACAGGCGCGCTATCCCGAGCTGCAACGCCACAAACAGGAGCATGCCAGGCTGCTGGCCGAGCTGGGCAACCTGATCCGCCGCGAAGATGGCGACGAACAGGATCTCAACATGGAGATGATCATCTTCCTCAAGAGCTGGCTGCTCAACCATATCCTGAAGGTGGACAAGCAATACAGCGAGTGCATGGTAAAGGCGGGAGTTGCGTAAGCCACCACCCGGCGACCAGATGCAAAAAGGCTCCCGTTTTCGGGAGCCTTTTTCTTGTCACACTGTTTGGCTGCCAGCGGTTGGCCAGATCGGGCCACTGCCATGACGCGAGGATCAGCGGCGGCGGATATCCCGCGCATCTTCCCGCACATCCTGCTTGAACTGGCGCTTGTCCTGACGGCAGTCGACGTTGTTCAGGTACTCTTCCTGACGGCAATCCTGCTTCATGTCGCGAGCCTGCGGGCGGCCATCCTGACGCACATCGCGGGCATCCTGACGGGCGTCCTGATGACCGGTGTAGCTATCCTGACGAACATCCCGTGCGTCGCTGCGGGCATCCTGACGAATGTCGCGCGCCTCTTTGACCGCCAGCGCAGGCAGTGAGGTCAGCAGGGTGGCGCAAGCCAGGATCAGGGCGCGGCAGGCGCGTCCGCGAACAGTGATGAAAGACATGAATGACTCCTTGATTGGGGAGCGCAATTCTGAACGGCCATCACTGTATCCCGACTGAACCGGATACCACAAAGGGGCTCAATCCGGCTTCTTTTTCTGCTCTTTTTGGCACTCGGCGTGGCAAGGACAGCTGACCAGATGATCGTTCACCATCCCCACCGCCTGCATAAAGGCGTAACAGATGGTGCTGCCGACGAAGTTGAAACCGAGCTTTTTGAGCGCCTTGGCCATAGCATCCGACTCCGGCGACGTGGCCGGAATATCGCCATTGCCCTGGCGCTGGTTGACGATGGGGGCGCCGCCGACAAAGCCCCACAAGTAGTCGGCGAAGTCGATCCCCTGCTCCTGCAACGCCAGATAGGCGCGGGCATTTCTGATGATCGACTGTACCTTGAGCCGGTTGCGGATGATGCCGCTGTCCTGCATCAACCGCTCTACATCCTGCTCGTCGAACTGCACGATGCGGTGCGGATCGAAGTCGGCATAGGCGCGGTAGTAGCTCTCGGTACGCTTCAGGATGGTGATCCACGACAGCCCCGCCTGCTGGCCGTCGAGGCAGAGCTTGGCAAACAGTTCGCGGGGGTCATAGACCGGCCTGCCCCACTGTTTGTCATGGTATTCAATGTATTCCGGGTCTTTGGTCACCCAGGCGCAACGCAGTTCCATTTTCTCTCCCTTATGATTTCAGCGGCTTCCCCGACCCTGCCCACTCGGCTGGCGGCATCGCTCACATCCTGTACCGGACATCCCGCCCGACCAGCCAGGACGCAGTGCCATCCCGTGAATCCGCTGCAATTTCGCCTATTATCCGACCATGCCAGACGGTATACTCCCTCGGTTCACATTCAGCAAATCTTGCTCTGATTTTCACTTCGCGCGAAAAAAATTATGCAAAAATTCGATGTCAAAACCTTTCAGGGCCTGATCCTGCAGCTGCAGGACTATTGGTCCCGCCAGGGCTGTACCATCATTCAGCCGCTGGATATGGAAGTGGGTGCCGGTACTTCCCACCCCATGACCTGTCTGCGTGCCCTGGGCCCGGAGCCCATCGCCTGCGCCTACGTGCAACCGTCCCGCCGTCCGACCGACGGCCGCTACGGTGAAAACCCGAACCGCCTGCAGCACTACTACCAGTTCCAGGTGATCATCAAGCCTTCCCCCGACAACATTCAGGAACTCTATCTGGGCTCCCTGAAAGAGCTGGGTATGGATCCGCAAATCCATGACATCCGCTTCGTGGAAGACAACTGGGAAAACCCGACACTGGGTGCCTGGGGTCTGGGTTGGGAAGTGTGGCTGAACGGCATGGAAGTAACCCAGTTCACCTACTTCCAGCAGGTTGGCGGCCTCGAGTGCAAGCCGGTCACCGGCGAGATCACCTACGGTCTCGAGCGTCTGGCCATGTACATTCAGGGCGTAGACAGCGTCTACGATCTGGTCTGGTCTGACGGCCCGCTGGGCAAGACCACCTACGGCGACGTGTTCCACCAGAACGAAGTGGAGCAATCCACCTACAACTTCGAACACGCCGATGTGGAGTTCCTGTTCCACTGCTTCGAGCAGTACGAGAAGGAAGCCCAGCACCTGCTGGCACTGGAAAAACCGCTGCCGCTGCCTGCCTACGAGCGCATCCTCAAAGCCGCTCACTCCTTCAACCTGCTGGATGCCCGCAAGGCCATCTCGGTCACCGAGCGTCAGCGCTACATCCTGCGCATTCGCACCCTGACCAAGGCCGTGGCAGAGGCATACTACGCCTCCCGCGAAGCGCTGGGCTTCCCTATGTGTCAGCGCAGTGAGAACAAGCAAGGTTAAGGAACGGACATGGCACAACATACATTTCTGGTAGAGATCGGTACTGCTGAGCTGCCGCCCAAAGCCCTGCGCTCCCTGGCCGAAGCCTTTGCCGACAACCTCAAAAGCGAACTGACCAAGGCCGATCTGGCCTTCGGCGACGTCGAGTGGTTTGCCTCACCGCGCCGTCTGGCGCTGAAAGTGAGCGAGCTGGCTGGCGAACAGCCGAGCAAGAGCGTCGAGAAGCGCGGCCCGGCCGTGTCTCAGGCGTTCGATGCCGAAGGCAAGCCGACCAAGGCTGCCGAAGGCTGGGCCCGTGGCAACGGCATCACCGTTGAGCAGGCCGAGCGTCTGGTCACCGACAAGGGTGAGTGGCTGGTTCACACCGCCAAGGTCGAAGGCCGTCCGGCCAAAGATCTGCTGGGCGAGCTGGTTAGCCAGGCACTGGCCAAGCTGCCGATCCCCAAGATGATGCGCTGGGGCGACAAGACCATCCAGTTCGTGCGTCCGGTGTTCACCGTGACCCTGCTGCTGGATGGGGATCTGGTGCCCGCTCACATTCTGGGTATCGACTCTGCCCGCACCCTTCGCGGTCACCGCTTTATGGGCGAGAGCGAGTTCACCATCGACAACGCCAGCCAGTACCCGCAGATCCTGCAGGAGCGCGGCATGGTGATTGCCGATTTCATGGCGCGCAAGGCCAAGATCAAGGCTGACGCCGAAGCGGCCGCTGCCGCCTTCGGTGGCGTGGCCGATCTGGACGACGCCCTGCTGGAAGAAGTCACCGCACTGGTCGAGTGGCCGGTGGTGCTGACCGCCAACTTCGAAGAGAAGTTCCTGGCCGTTCCCGCTGAAGCGCTTGTTCACACCATGAAGGGTGACCAGAAGTACTTCCCGGTCTACGACAAGAACGGCAAGCTGCTGCCGAAGTTTATCTTCGTCACCAACATCGAGTCGAAAGACCCGAGCCAGATCATCAGCGGCAACGAGAAAGTGGTTCGCCCCCGTCTCTCAGACGCCGAGTTCTTCTTCAAGACTGACCTCAAGCAGACCCTGGCCTCCCGCCTGCCGCGCCTTGAAACCGTGCTGTTCCAGCAACAGCTGGGCACCGTCAAGGCCAAGGTCGAGCGCATCGAAACCGTCGCCGGCTTTATCGCCGAGCGTATCGGCGCCGATGTGGCTCAGGCCAAGCGTGCCGGTCTGCTCTCCAAGTGTGATCTGATGACCAACATGGTCGGCGAGTTCACCGACACCCAGGGTGTCATGGGGATGCACTACGCCCGTCACGATGGCGAAGACGAAGCGGTGGCCGTGGCCCTCAACGAGCAGTACATGCCGCGCTTTGCCGGTGATGCCCTGCCGTCCGGTCTGGTTGCCTGCGCCGTCGCGCTGGCCGACAAGTTCGACACTCTGGCCGGTATCTTCGGCATCGGCATGCTGCCGAAGGGTGACAAGGACCCGTTCGCCCTGCGTCGCGCCGCCATCGGTGCCCTGCGCATCATGACCGAGAAGCAGCTGGATCTGGATCTGGTTGAACTGGTTGAGGAAGCGGTACGCGTCTACGGCGACAAGCTGACCAACAAAACCGTCGTCACCGACGTGGTCGACTTTATGCTGGGCCGCTTCCGCGCCGCCTATCAGGACGAAGGCATCGGTGCCGACGTGGTGCTGGCCGTACTGGCCCGCCGCCCGACCCGTCCGCTCGACTTCGATCGTCGCGTCAAGGCCGTCAGCCACTTCCGCACCCTGGATGCCGCACTGGCACTGGCTGCCGCCAACAAGCGCGTGAGCAACATTCTGGCCAAGGTCGAAGGCGAATTGCCGACTGCCGTCAAACCGGAACTGCTGGTCGATGCCGCCGAGAAGGCGCTGGCCACCCAGGTTGCCGAACTGCAAGCCGAACTGGCTCCGCTGTTCGCTGCCGGTGACTATCAGGCTGCCCTCACCCGTCTGGCCGCCCTGCGCGAGCCGGTCGATACCTTCTTCAACGAAGTGATGGTGATGGCTGACGACGAGGCCCTCAAGGCCAACCGTCTGGCGCTGCTGAACAACCTGCGCAACCTGTTCCTGCAAGTCGCGGATATCTCCCTGCTGCAGTGATGTTGGTTGAGTAAGTGATATTAAAAACGGCGCCGCGAGGCGCCGTTTTTGTTTGAGCACTTTATGATATTGAATATACGTTTAACTAAAGATATAGTGTTCAAAATATAATTAGGATGAACCGTAAACATGGAACTAGCAAATATAATCGTAAGCTTTTTTCTAACCGGTGTCGTTGGTCTATATGTATCAAGTCGCTTCCAAGAGAAGAACTTTCTGCATCAAATAAAGACTAATCGCTCAGAACGAGAAATAGATAAGCTGCGTGAAATAGCTAAGTCATTAGAAAAAATGTCTGGTGAGCGAATTTATTATAGCCGCCTGCTTCTTGACTCTCTGGCTGATAAAGAATTAAAATTAGATAGTGATATATTAAAACAAGCTAGGGAAGAATATAAAAATGCCAAAAACAATTGGAATGAAAGCTTAAACCCTTTATTTATAGAACTTTACAGTATTGATATGTATGACTATGCTAGAGATATTGAAAGAAATATTCATGATAACTTTAGGCATGCTCACAATGCGATTTATAAATTAATAAAAGACGGTCACTCCATAGACTCTATAATTGCAGGCAAAAGACATCTTGATTCTGCTTTTACAGAGACCAGAAGAATATCTTCAGAAATCATTAAACACTCCAATAGTCGTTGGAAACAGATTATGGATGGTGATACTGAAGCTTTAGCCGAACATAATCTAACAAAAGCTTCAACTTGGACTCTATTTCGAGCCCTCTTCAACAAGAACCCGAACGTTTTGCGCATAAGACGCTCTTGATTTAACAATTTCAAACCATTCACTTTTTGGATTTAAAGGCTTTGGTCTCAATAACATAGCAGCAATAAATGCACTTTCATCCTTTTCTAGCATAGACAAGTCTTTATTAAAAAGTACATTTGCTGCTTTTTCAGCCCCAATGAGACGAGAACCAAAAAAAGCATTTTTTAAGTAACAGCGTATGATTTGTTTTTTGGTAAAATGAAAATTTACCAACCAAGACAGTAGTATTTCATATAACTTTCTATATATGGTCATATCTTTAAATTCGGTAATGGTTCTAACCATTTGCATATCTATGGTGCTAGCACCTCCATGTTTTTTTCTTCGTATTTTTTTGATCAATTCTCTTGCGGATGCCTTGATATCAAAACCACAATGATTCACAAATCGACGGTCTTCTAAGGCCATCACATAATGCTCTAATTCGGTAAACTCCCCATGCTTATCTGAATCGCACATTTTATGTGAAATAGATAACAGGTCTCTATTTAAATCAATTAATAGATTTCTGAATCTTCTATAATGTCGAGTGTTAAATGGTTGGGCAGTCATATTTATAACCTTAACCATCCCCTCATATGAGCGAGGCGTGGCGCGGCTTCTGAGGTATGATCGCCATCCTTGACCAGCTAATACC
>NZ_JAPCJA010000060.1:0-25438 GCF_027707745.1 Aeromonas sp. QDB23 | reverse complement strand
ACGGCGCTTACTGCTGAATTCACTGTCGGCGAAGGTAAGTTGATGACTCATGATGAACCCTGTTCCATGGCTCCAGATGACAAACATGATCTCATATCAGGGACTTGTTCGCACCTTCCCTAGCATGCTGATGTAGTGCCCGCTCATGTGCGTGATACTCCGCAGTCATGATGAACAGCTTCGAAACTCCATTTTTCGTGACATATACATCTCCGCTGAATATCTCCTGTGTACCCATAAATTACTTTAACGATTTCGTTCATGGCTGTCTGACGCTGGGCGTCGGGCGGGGAAGGAGTGCCAGATATCATCTAAAGAGGGAGTGATATCGAAAGTGGCTTGGCCATTTCGTATACGCGACGGCTTTGATGATTGCAGCTTACGCTGCATAGGGCCACATCCAAGAAAATGACATTAGTGTATCTCTATTGTTGTCCATAACTACCTGTCGTTACCACATTTCCGTTCAACTCATAGTCCGCAAAAAACAAAAATGACCCAGCCCATGAGGCCAATAGTGTCTGTTGATCTCGCATCAGCTAGTAGTTCCCTTCTAGCAAGCTCCGGATGAGTTCGACACAAGTCATATGTTGCGACCTACCGCTCTGCTAGCACGGATGCATCCGAAATCAACTCAGCCAAGCTGTGTGCGTGGCTGGCAGCTGGGTTTGGTGGTAAAATATTAGGGTGTTGGGAGATCCCAACTATACACGACTATACACACCAAAAAAATCAATGTAAGTCATTGATTATTCGGCGCTATTAGGTAGTGCCTTCCTGATTTGCAATCAGATATAAAGAGTCCGCCATGTTTAAACCAGAATTGCTCTCCCCCGCAGGTTCCCTCAAGAACATGCGTTACGCCTACGCCTATGGCGCCGATGCCGTCTATGCCGGTCAACCCCGCTACAGCCTGCGGGTGCGCAACAACGAATTCGATCACGAGAACCTGCAGCTCGGCATCAACGAAGCCCATGCCCTCGGCAAGCAGTTCTATGTGGTAGCCAACATCCAGCCCCACAACTCCAAGCTCAAGACCTTTATCCGCGACATGCGCCCTGTGGTGGAGATGAAGCCGGATGCGCTGATCATGTCCGACCCCGGTCTTATCATGATGATGCGTGAAGCCTTCCCGGATATGCCCATTCACCTCTCGGTGCAGGCCAACGCGGTCAACTGGGCCACGGTGAAGTTTTGGCATCAAATGGGCCTGACCCGCGCCATCCTCTCCCGTGAGCTGTCGCTGGACGAGATCGAAGAGATCCGCATGCAGGTGCCGGAGATGGAGCTGGAAGTGTTCGTCCACGGCGCCCTGTGCATGGCTTACTCCGGCCGCTGCCTGCTCTCCGGTTACATCAACAAGCGTGACCCCAACCAGGGCACCTGCACCAACTCCTGCCGCTGGGAGTACAAGGTGCACGAGGGTAAAGAAGATGACGTAGGCCAGATCGTCCACCGTCAGGAGCCCATCGCCGTGCGTCCGGACAACACCCTGGGCCTGGGCAAACCGACCGATGCGCTGGTGCTGCTGGAAGAGTCCAACCGCCCGGGCGAGTACATGAGCGCGTTTGAAGACGAACACGGCACCTACATCATGAACTCCAAGGACTTGCGCGCGGTCGAGCACGTCGAGCGATTGACCAAGATGGGCGTTCACTCGCTGAAAATCGAAGGCCGCACCAAATCCTTCTACTATTGCGCCCGTACCGCTCAGGTCTATCGCAAGGCCATTGACGATGCAGTGGCGGGTCGTCCGTTCGATCGCAGCCTGATGGGCACCCTCGAGAATCTGGCCCACCGCGGCTACACCGAGGGCTTCCTGCGCCGTCACAACCACAGCGAATACCAGAACTACGACTACGGCTACTCCGTCTCCGACACCCAGCAGTTTGTCGGCGAGATCACCGGCCGCAACGGTGACATGGTGGAAGTCGAGGTGAAGAACAAGTTCCTGGTGGGCAACAGCCTGGAGCTGATGACCCCGCAGGGCAACCTCAGCTTCAATCTGGAGCAGATGCAGAACCGCAAGGGCGAGCTGATCGACACTGCACCGGGCAACGGCCACGTGGTCTATGTGCCAGTACCGAAGGAAGTGGACATCAACTACGGCATCCTGCTGCGCAATCTGGGCGAGCGTCAGGATACCCGTCAGCCCCACTCGGCGGCCTGAGATGGCACTGCTCATCACCGACAAGTGCATCAACTGTGACATGTGCGATCCCGAGTGCCCCAACCAGGCCATCAGCCTGGGGGATGAGATCTACGAGATCGACCCCAGTCGCTGCACCGAGTGCGTCGGTCACTATGAGAAGCCGACCTGTATCAGCGTCTGCCCTATCGACTGCATCATCTGGGATCCCGCGCATGTGGAGACCGAAGATCAGCTGATGGAAAAGTTCGTGCGGATGCACCGGCAGTAACTCCGGCATCAGCGTCTGCTCTACATGAACTGCATCTTCCGGGATCACGCCCATGTGGAAACCAACGATCAGCTGATGGAAAAGTTCGTCCGGATGCACAGGCAGTAACTCCGGCATCAGCATCTGCTCTACATGGACTGCATCTTCCGGGATCCCGCCCATGTGGAGACCGAAGATCAGCTGATGGAGAAGTTTGTGCGGATGCACAGGCAATAGCTGATGCACAGACCGTAAAACGAAAAAAAGGCCGAGCAATCGGCCTTTTTTGATCCGGCGTTCAGTAGCTGGTCATCACTTGCCGACCAGCCGGCTCAGCTGCTCCAACTCGCGCTGGGCCTCCAGCATCCTGGTCTGGGACTCCTCCAGCTTGGCCTGTTGCTTGGCAATTTTCTCCGGCTTGCCACTCACTCTTGCCTCCTGCAACTCGAGCAGACGCTCGTCCACCTCGCCACGCAGCTTGTGAACCCGCTCTTTCTGCTCCTTGAGCAGCCCCTCATCGGTGCAGTTGGCCTTGATATTGCGCGCGGCCTGCTCCAGCCCGGCAATCTGCCCGGCATTGTTGTGTGCTTTGGCAAACACCAGCTGGTCGTTGACGGCCTGCAGACGCGCCTTGCAACCGACCGCTTCACTGCCATAGGCCTGACCCGCCAACAGCAGCAACCCTATTCCTACACTTTTCCACATCTTGATTTACCCGGTCATGTTTGCGAACTGATCATAAGAACCGTGTTTCGCCAACGGGTCAAGCAAGCAGGGAAAAGGTGCGACAGAAGTTGTGCGACATCACGCAATCATCACCTTATTGGTTCTACAATGACGCCTTTTAGGATCAGGAGTCTCTTATGAATCAACAAATTGTGGTGATTGCCAACGGCGCCCCCTACGGCAGCGAATCCCTGTTCAACGCACTGCGTCTCGCTATCGCCCTCAACGAGCAGGGTGGTGCCAGCCTGAAGCTGTTCCTGATGTCTGATGCGGTGAGCGCGGCGCTGGCCGGTCAGGCACCGGCTGAAGGGTACAACCTGCGCCAGATGCTGGAGATCCTGCTGGCTCAGGGCGTCACTATTCGCCTGTGCAAGACCTGCACCGATGCCCGTGGCATCACCGCCCTGCCACTGATCGAGGGCATTGAGGTCGGCACCCTGCCGATGCTGGCCCAGTGGACCCTGGCCGCCGACAAGGTACTGACCTTCTGATCGTCTCTGCTTGCCCTGCACTCCCCCACTTGTGCCACTGAGCATCTCACGTCAGGCAAAGTGGGGGTCATTTCGCTCCCTCGCGCCTAAATGACTACAATGTCAGTTGCCCATTCAGCTTGCCCTGCACCGCTTCACGGACAGAGTAATGGCCCAGTCATGGACAGAGGACGACGATGAATCCGACCGAACAGACCCTGCTTGAGCAGATGCGCATCACCGAATTCGAGATTGCCCATCGCAAGGAGTTGCTGCTGCTCAGCGAGCAGGATGTGGCGCTGCTGGCGAGCTATTGCGGCAAAATAGATCCACGGATCGATGCCCTGGTCGATCGCTTCTACCAGCAGCAGACGGCCATCACCGAAATCGCCCTGCTGATCGGCGATGCCGATACCCTCACCCGATTGCGCACCGCACAACGGCGTTACGTGCTCGATCTCTTCAGCGGTCATTACGATCTGGAGTACGTCAACAACCGGCTGCGGATCGGGCTGGTTCACAAGCGGATCGGGGTCGAGCCCAAACTCTATCTGGCCGCCATCAACACCCTTAAGGCCCTGCTGATCGAGGATATTTTCGAGCAGATCCGCGATGAACCGGAGCGCCTCGTCATGCTGGCCGCGCTGGACAAACTCTTTCTGTTCGACATCACCCTAGTGTTCGAGACCTATATTCGCAGTCTGGTGTCGGAAATAGAGTCCTCCAGAGAGAAATCGGAGAGCTATGCCAAGAGTCTGGAGCAGAAGGTGCGCGAACGAACCAGACAACTGGAGGAGCTGAACCGCACCGATGCCCTGACCGGATTGCTCAACGTTCGCCACCTTAACGAACTGCTGTTGCTGACCCTGCGCACCTGTCAGCGCCGTGCCGAACCCATGGCCATCGCCTATCTCGATATCGATAACTTCAAACAGATCAATGACACCGAAGGACATCAACGCGGCGACGAGATCCTGCGGATCGTCGGCCACTGCATCCGTCAGGTCTTTCGTGCCGAAGATAGCTGCTTTCGCTATGGCGGGGATGAGTTCTGTCTGATCCTGCCCAACTGCAGCGAAAGTCAGGCCAGGGATATCTATCTCAAACGACTGACTCAGGCCATCAAGGGTCAGCTGGAGGATCTCACCCTCAGTATTGGTATCGCCCAGACCGGGCCGGATCACTACGATGACGGGCTCAACCTGATCCGGCTGGCCGACGAGCGAATGTACGCGGCCAAGAAGGCGCTCAAGGAGATTACCCCGGGCAGCACCCACTGATCCCAGGGGCTGGCTGTCAGCCTCGCTTCGTTGCAGCGGGGAGCGAAGCGGGACGGGACACCCTGGCCCCCCACTCATAGAGCGCAAAAATTGCCACGCAGAGCAGCGCCATCAGCACATAGAGCAGCTGGCCGCTCCACTGTTCGAGGATCCAGCCTCCCAGCAGCGCGCCGGCGGCCCCTCCCAACCCGGCCAGTGCGCTGGCACCAAAGTAGCTCCCCTTGAGATGAGCCGGGGCCATCTGATCGATCAGCACGTTGAGCAAGGGGAACAGGATGGTCTCGCCGATACTGAGCAGCAGCACGGCGCCAAACCAGTGGCTGCGTACCGTCGGGTCTCCCAGTGCGAAGAGCAGCTGGGCCGCCAGAAAGAGCGCCATGCCGATATGAAGCCGTACCCGCACCGGCCAGTGTGAGAGCAGCCGAAGCAGCGGAAATTGCAGCAGCACCACGGTCAGGGCATTGGTCGCCACCAGCAGGGCAACCAGCTCGGCCACCTGCGGCATACCGGCCCGGGTCAGGTATTGCACCAGCGGCGAGTGAAACTGGGAGTAGACCAGCACCATCAGGAGATTGGCCATCACCAGCAGCAGGAAGGCGCGATCCGCCAGCAACACCTTGATGGCATCTCGCAGTCCGGGGCCAGTCGCCCCCGACTTGCCTGTGCTGCCAGCCCGGCGAAATCCCCAGCCAAAGGCCAGTGCCAGCAGCAGATAGTTCACCACCAGAAACAGGAAGGTCTCCTGCTGGGCGTTGATCCCGAGAGTCACCCCGAGCAGCGGCCCCAGCGCGGCCCCGAGGTTGAGCAGAAAATAGCGCAGGTGCAGTGCCAACTCCCGCGCCTTGGCCGAGGCCAGACTGTCGGCCATCAGCGCCTTACCGGGGGCATCGATGAGTCCCGAGGAGAGGCCGCTGCCCATCACCCCGATCCCGAGCCAGAACACCTCGTGCGAAAAACCGAGCAGACCGAAACAGAGCATCGCCACCAGACAACCGGCCAGCAGTATGCTGCGCCGCCCGAAGCGATCAGAGAGCCAGCCGCCGTAGAAACTCACCAGAGTGGAGAGGGCCATCGAGCCACCCAGCAACAGGCCGATGAAGGTGGCCGACAGGTCATACTCTAGATAGAGCAAAATGGAGAGGAAGGGCCACACCATGTAGTAGCTGGTGCGCACCATGAAGGTGCCAAGAATGACGATCCAGACCAGCGGGGTAAATTGCCTCAAGGTGCGCCACGGCATCGGCCAGCTCCGGGGCCCGATGGGGCCAACAATAACTAAGGGGAAGCCTTCTGTTGTAACAGAGGGCTTCAATAGAAACAACGCTCGCTCACCATCAAGGTGCTACCGGATGCAAAAAGGCCAGCCGGTAGGCACCGGCTGGCCTTTTTATCACGGGACTTCCCTCGGGCTAACGCCAGAGGGCCAGGCTTAGCGCCAGGGGCTCTGCTGCCACAGACGCCCCAGACCGGCTTCCAGCGCCTGAGCGCCCTGCTGTCCCAGCTTCTGGGTCAGACTTTTTGGCTTGCGATAGCTGATGCCGACCACCTTGTGGTGGCTGGCCTGCGCCAACAGGTAGTCATCGCTGGTGCAGAGGGTATCCACCAGCCCCAGCCCCTTGGCCTGACTCGCCAGCCAGTGCTCACCGGTCGTGACCCGATCGATATCGAGTTGCGGGCGGTGCTCGGCCACAAAGGCCTTGAAGCGCTCGTGGATCGCCGCCAGCTCCTCGCGAAACTTCTCGCGCCCCAGATCGTCGTTTTCGCCGAACATGGTGATGGTGCGCTTGTACTGACCGGCGGTGTGCATCTCGAAATCGATATCGTGCTTTTTCAGCAACTTGTTGAAGTTCGGCAACTGGGCGATCACCCCGATGGAGCCAACGATGGCAAAGGGGGCAGCCAGGATCTTGTCCGCCACGCAGGCCATCATGTAGCCACCGCTCGCCGCCACTTTGTCGATAGCCACGGTCAGTGTGATGTCCTTATCCCGCAGACGCTGCAACTGGGAAGCAGCCAAGCCATAGCCATGCACCACGCCGCCACCGGATTCGAGCCGCAGCAGTACCTCGTCGCCGGGCTGGGCCACGCCGATCACCGCGCTCACCTCCTCGCGCAGGGAGGCCACCTCTTTGGCATCCATGCTGCCGTTGAAATCGAGCACGAACAGGCGACTGCGCTCATCACCCGCCTTGGCGCGCTTTTTCTGCTCCTCTTTCTGCTGCTTTTCCAGCACCTTGCGCTCGGCCTTGCTGGCGAGTGCGCTCTTGAGCGCAAACTGCCCCTGCTCCAGCTCGCTCGAGAGATCGGTCACCACCAGCTCGCCCTTGCGCGCTTTCGGCTGGCGAGTGCTGACGATCATCAGAATGATGGCGCCGATGGCCAGCAGGAAGGTCACTGTCTTGGCCAGAAACAGGCCATATTCGGTCAGAAATGTCACGATGGACTCCACAATGGATCGGTTTTCGTCACATTCTAGGGAGTTTGGCGAAGGCGCGCAAAAAATCGCAGCCAGAGCCTGGAAAAACCAACCCAAGCATCACAACCTCTCTATTTTCTTCACATTTTTCTTGCCGCTGGCTGGTCAAACGGGCGCGCGGATCAGTACACTTGGCGCCGATTGCCATGCACTTATGGCCGGAATTTGTTAACAGGAGTTGTCATGCTCGATTATCAGGCACCCCGCGATCTGCTCAAGGATAAAGTCATTCTGGTCACCGGTGCCGGCGACGGGATCGGCCGCGAAGCCGCCCTCACCTATGCCGCCCACGGTGCCACCGTGATCCTGCTCGGCCGCACCAGCGCCAAACTCGAAGCCGTGTATGACCAGATTGAGGCCGCCGGTTATCCGCTGCCCGCCATCGTGCCGGTGGATCTGAAAGGGGCCACCGCTGCCCACTACCGCGGCATGGCAGAAACCTTCGCCCAGCAGTTTGGCCGCCTCGACGGCGTGCTGTTCAACGCCGGTCTGCTCGGCACCCTCTCTCCGTTTGAACACATTCAGGAGAAGGAGTGGGACGAGGTGATGCAGGTCAACGTCAAATCGGAATTCCTGCTGACCCAGGCGCTGCTGCCGCTGCTGCGCCAGACCGCCAAGACGCAGGGCGAAGCCTCCATCGTCTACACCTCCTCCAGCGTGGGACGCAAAGGGCGCGCCTACTGGGGCACCTATGCCATCTCCAAATTCGCCATCGAGGGGATGATGGAAGTGCTGGCCGACGAGCTGGAGAACACCGGTGTGCGGGTCAATACCCTCAATCCGGGCGGCACCCGCACCAAGATGCGCGCCAGCGCCTTCCCGGCGGAAGATCCCATGAACCTCAAGACCCCGGCCGACCTGATGCCTCTCTACCTCTACCTGATGGGGTCGGACAGCCGCGGCAAAACCGGCCAAACCTTTGTGGCTCAGCCCAAATAAATCAATAAAATACCCAGAGTGTTGTGCGGCAGGGGTTAAATTGAATAGGGAGCACAGGCTCCCTGTAGAAGCCCCTGACCATCCTATCTCCAATCAGGTTGAACTATGTTTCGTCCCAAGAGCACGTTTGAGCAATGGCGGATCTTTCAGGCGGTAGTCGACTGCGGCGGCTACGCCCAGGCGGCCGAGGCGCTGAACAAGAGCCAGTCCTCCCTCAATCATGCGGTTGCGAAGTTACAGCAGAGTCTGGGTGTGCCCTTGCTGGAGGTGCGCGGCCGCAAGGCGGTACTGACCCCGGCGGGCGAAATATTCCTCAAGCGGGCCCGTCAGTTGAGCCAGCAGGTGGAGGAGCTGGAGAATCTGGCCAACAACCTGGAGCGGCAATGGGAGCCGCAGATCAACCTCTATGTCTCGGCGTTGCAGCCAAGGGATCGCCTCTATCGGGCGCTGGCCAGCTTCTATCCCCGCAGCCGGGGTTGCCGGGTCAACCTGCACGAACGCATTCACTGCCACTTCAACGCCTTGCAACCGGGGGATCTGATGCTCTCCGAGCACCTGCCCGGCGATCGCACCGGCCTGTTGCTGGACGAGGTATGCCTGCTGCCCCTCTGCGCCGCCAGCCATCCGCTGGCACAGGAGGAGGGGCCCATCCGCAGCGATGTGCTGATCGGCTACAACCAGATCAGCCTCCATCCCCCCATTCACCGCTCGGTGGACTGGAACGATGCGGATGACACCGGCTGGAAGGCTACCCACTACCATGAAGTGCTCGCCATGCTGCGCCTTGGCCTCGGCTATGCCTGGCTGCCGCGCCATCTGGTGGAGCGGGAGCTGGCGGAAGGTTCACTCATACAGCTGGATCTTGAGAGCGGCAACGAGCGCCACCTCTACACCTACCTGCTGACCCTCTCCCCCGAGGCCCTCGGCCCCGCGACAGAGCTGCTGCTGCGCTGCCTGCGCAACGAGTATCAGGGCGAATCATCGCCGCTCTCGCACACCCAGCCCCAGCACGGCAAATAACAGCCAGATCACCCCGTCAGACGTTGGGCACCCGCCAGCAGGCAGCCAGCGCCGCCAGTGCTAATCCCAGCGCCACCATAAAGACCCCGTGGAAACTCCACACCTCTGCCACCACACCGGCGATAGCCCCCGCCATGATGGAGCCGGTGCGGATACTGTTGGCAAACAGGGTAGTCGCCACCCCGGCCCGCCCCGGCATCAGATCCTGAAAATAGGACATGCCGATCCCAGCCACGATACCGATGAAAATGGCGTTGAACAGCTGCAAGGCGATCAGCGCGTATTGATCGGTGAGGGTCACCAGACCGGTGTAAAAGGCCGCACCGGCCAGCACCGCCAGCAACATCATGGGGCGCTTGCCAAAGCGGGCCGTGTAGTAACCCGCCAGCAGCATGAAGGGGATCTCCAACGCCGCGGCCGTGCCCATCAAGATACCTGCCAGTTTCTCCTCCAACCCCAGCTCGCGGGTGATGTAGAGCGGCATATTGATGAGGTACATGCTGTTGCAGGTCCACATCAGGGTGGAGGCGATAAACAGCGCCCGCACCGCCGGATCCCGCCAGCTGCTGACCCGCTCGATATCTTCATCCATCTTGGGCAGCGGCAAGGAGGGCAGCCAACGCCACACCACCAGGGCGCAGAGCAGGTAGGCCAGTGCCGAGGCCAGGTACATCAGCTCGAAGCCGTAGCCGATGGCCAGCGCGAAGGCGATAGGCGGGCCTATGACCCAGGCCAGCGAAAATTGGGCCCGCATCACCGAGCTGAACATGTCAGCCCGCTGGTTGCGGCTGTCGGAATACTCCCGCGCCAACGCAAACAACTGGGGACTGGCCGTGGCCGCCAGCGCCGCCAGCATGACCCCCAGACTCGCCAGCAGCCAGTAGTTGCGGTTCCAGGCAAACAGCAGGGAGAGCGCCACCCCGGCAAAACAGCAGCGCAGGATCAGTCGCTTGCGATCCCCCTTGTTATCGGAGCGGTGGCCCAGCCACTGGCTGACCAGAATGCCCACTACCGCATTGATGGTATAGAAGAGCCCGACCAGAAAGGGGCGCACCTGCACCTCCTCGGCCAGAAACAGGCTTAAGGTAGGCACCTGCAATGCCACCGCGACGCCGGTCATAAAGGTCACGGCAAGAAACGAAAGAGAGACGGGGTCCGGGCGTTTGACCGCCGCTATCGACAAGCTCATAGGGTTACCACTGATTGGAAGGACGATACGGGCCAACGCTCGGCTGCCGTATGAAAATTCGGCGCTTATCTTATGTCATTATCAAGAGCAGGCTCAAGGATGGCATAAGCAGGTGTGCGCCTTGCGAGGGAAGCCGCGACCCCGTAGAGTGAAAGCCCATCCTGCCAGCACAAGGAGTTCGCATGTTTGATTTTGATCAGGAAGTAGACCGCAGTGGCACCATGAGCCTGAAATGGGACAAGTACAAGGGTCAGGATGTGCTGCCCATGTGGGTTGCCGATACCGACTTTGTCTCCCCCCCGTCCGTGATAGAGGCGTTGACCAAACGGGTCGCCCACGGCATTTTCGGCTATTCACGCCCCTCGCCGCGCCTGATCGAACTCATTATCGAACGGATGGCTGCCCGCTATGGCTGGGCTATCGAGCCCGAATGGCTGGTATTCCTGCCGGGCGTGGTGCCCGGGCTCAACCTCGCCTGCAAGGCGTGGAGCCAGCATGGCCGCGGCATCATCACTCCCAAGCCGGTCTACTACCCCTTCCTGCAGGCGCCGGGCTTCAATGATCGGCCCCTGCTCACCGTCCCCATGGTAGAAGAAGCCGGTCGCTGGGTGCTGGATCTGGCAGAGCTGGAGCGTCAGGCTCCCGCCGCGGATCTGCTGCTGCTCTGCAACCCCCACAACCCGGGCGGCACCATCTTTACCCGTGACGAGCTGCTGGCCATCGATGCCATCGCCGCGCGCCACAATCTGGTGATCTGCTCCGATGAAATCCACTGCGATCTGCTGCTGGATAAAGACGCCCGCCACATTCCCTACGGCGCCATCAGTCCGGAGGCGGCCGAGCGCTGCGCGGTGATGATGGCCCCGAGCAAGACCTTCAATATCGCCGGTCTGTGCTGCTCCTTCGCCATCATCCCCAACGCCCGTCTGCGCTTCCGGTTGCAGCAGGCGATGCGTGGCATCAGCGCCGACGTCAACCTGCTGGGTTTTGTCGCCGCCGAAGCGGCCTATGAGGGTGGCGAACAGTGGCTGACCGAGCAGATCGACTATCTGGCGGCCAATCTGGCCCAGATCCAGCAGGCGGTGGCTCGCTGGCCGGGCGTCAAGCTGGCCAGCCATCAGGCGACGTATCTGGCCTGGATCGATGTGAGCGCCCTTGGCCTTGCCGATCCCATCGCCTTCTTCGAGCAGGCCGGCGTCGGTCTCTCCCCCGGCGCCCAGTTTGGCGACGGCCAGTTTGTGCGGCTCAACTTCGGCTGCACCAGGGCACGACTGACCGACGCGCTGGCGCGGATGGAGCGAGCAATCCTCAACCACAGCAAGCCTTAATCAGCCAGCAACGGGATGGGCAAGCCCCATCCCTTTTACCCGGTGTCATCAGCCCGCGGTCAACTCAGTCAACGGTCAATTATGTCGCTACGGATCTTGCATCACCTTCTGCTCCCCCTCTGTGCACTCTCTGCGCTGCTCCCCTTTGGCAGCCAGGCGCTGACCATAGGAACGGGCCCGCTCAATGGGGTCTACTACCCGACCGGTGGCGCCATCTGCCGGGTGCTCAATGCTGGCCATGCCCTGCATGGGGACAGCTGCACCGTGCAGAGCACCCGTGGCTCGATGGCCAACCTCAAGGCGCTCGGCAAGGGGGAAGTACAGCTGGCGCTGGTGCAGTCCGATGTGTTGCACCACGCACTGCACGGCACCGGCCCCTTCAGCGGGCAGGGAGCCAACCATGAGCTGCGCAGCCTGTTTCGCCTCTATCAGGAGTCGCTGACCCTGCTGGCCGCCCCCGACAGCGGCATCACCACTCTGGCGGATATCGAGGGGAAACGGGTCTATCCGGGCAACAGCGGCGCCGGTGAACAGATCACCAGCCAGGCCCTGATGGCGGCCATGGGATGGCAACCCGGGCAGTTTGTCGCCTATCAGCTCAAATCGAATAGCGAACCGCTGGAAGGACTGTGCGATGGCTCGCTGGATGCCGCCTTTGTGGTAGCCGGGCACCCCAGTCTGGCGGTCGGCGACCTGATCAGCCGCTGCAAGGTACGCCTGATCCCCATCGAAGGGGAGCAGATCGACAAGCTACTCAAGCAACACCCCTACTACCAGCGCAGCCGCATCGCCGCCAACCTCTATCCGGGGCAGACGGCCTCCATCAACAATATCGGGATGAGTGCCGAACTGGTGGCGCTGGCCAGCCTGCCGGATCCCATCGTTCGTACCGTGCGCGATACCCTGCTGGCCCGGATCAAGCAGTTCAGCCGGTTGCATCCGGCCCTGAGCAAGGTGACCCCCGAGCAGTTGCAGGCGCAAACCGAGCTGCCCCTCCATGCGGGGATGTCGGATCAGCCGCCAGCCCCCTTGTCACTGACCCCCGAGCAGTTAACCGCGGAACAGTTGGCGCCGGAGCCATCAACCTCAGAGGCGGCACCAACGGCAGAGCAGGTGAGTGCCGCCGACGGGACGACTGCGCCCATTGAGGCGCCCTCCGACACGACCGCCACCAGCAGTGCCCCAGTGGCAACAGAAGCCACAGAGGTTAATCCCTTGCCCGAAGAGGCCCTCGAGGTCACCCCCGAGCTCACTGCCACGCCGACCACCGAGGGTGAGAGCGTGGCCCCCTCTGCCGCAGCGTCAACGGTTCCATCAGCATCGGCTGCCGTGTCGACTCAGTTGCCACAAAGCACCTCTGCGGCCACTGCGCCGCAAGAGCAGGCAACCCAGCCTGCCAGTAGCGCGGCGACTGGCGAAACCCAACCGCAGGATAAGGTAGACATGTTCTCCTCTCCTGCCGCCAGCGCAGCCACGCCGTTGCAGCCCTGAGTGGTCAGTGCCAACAAATACATCAGGGCAGCCTCGGCTGCCCTGATTGTTTACGCGCGTTCGATAGTGACGCAATTGATGGCGGCGCAGTCACCCTGATTGGCCTGCCCACCTTGCCGTACCGCTACGGCTCCACTCCCCGGGTCAGATAGGGGTTGGGCTTCTGGATCTCCTCCTCCACCCAGTGCAGCAGCTGCTTAATGGCCCGCGACAACACCTGATTCTGGCGCACCACGTAGCCCAGACTGGTACCGGGAAAGTCGCTGAGGCTGGTGACCGGCGCGGTGAGGTTGAGGCGCGGATGCAGGGAGAAGTCCGGCACGATGGCGACACCAAACCCCGCCTCGGCCCAATCGAGCTGAGCGTCCACGCTGCCTACCTCCATGATGCGACAGGGGGGCAAGGCCAGCAGCGGCAAGGACGGGTCGATCAGCGCCCGGGTACGGGTGTCGTGACCGAGCAGGATCAGGGTCGGCTCGTCAAGCGGGTCGCTCTCTCCCGCCACCGCCCGCGCCTGCCAACGGGCGAGGCCATGACCCAGCGCGCACCAGGTCACCTGTTGCAGCTCGGTATAGAAGAGCGGTTCGCTGCGCTTTTGCGCCATCACGAAGCCCAGATCCGCCTTGCCCGCCTTGACCAGCTCGGCCGCCTGATCCGAAGTGGTGTTGAACAGAGTGAGGTCGATGCCGGGAAACTCCCGCTTGAAGCGCTGAAACGGCTGGATCAGCAGCAGGCGGGAGATGATGTCGCTGGCGGCGATGGCCAGCGTCCCCTGACTCAGCTGGTTGAGGGCATTGAGATCGGACTGGCAGAGCTGCAACTCGGCGATGGTGCGCTCGGCGCTTTGCAGCAGCCGCTCCCCCGCCTGCGTCAGGCGAAACGGACTGCGCTCGATCAGCCTCACCCGGGTCGCCTGCTCCAGCCGCTTGATATGCAGGCTGACATTGGGCTGGGTCATGTGCAGCTCGGTGGCGGTCTGACCAAAATGTTGCAATCTGGCCAGGGTAACAAAGGTTTGCAGCCAGTGAATGTCCAGCATAAAGAGTCCCTCAACCCGCGATGTGCGGGGCTTGCCCGGCAAATTTGGGCGGTTTGCCGCTTAATTGGTCACAATTATATGATTCTCTTATCGGAATTATAAAGATAATTAATTTTTCTAATCCGCATCAGGCTCCTAGGATGGACGCCTAACGTCTTAGGAGAAAGAGTCATGTCGTCTATCGTAGTCGTAGGTGCTAACTGGGGTGATGAAGGCAAAGGCCGCATCGTTGATTATCTGGCAGGTCAAGCTGGCGCCAGCATTCGCTTCCAGGGCGGCAACAACGCTGGCCACACCGTGGTCAACGACCTTGGCACCTTCAAGCTGCACCAGGTTCCGAGTGGCGTATTCAACCCGGATTGCCTGGTTGTCCTCGGCCCGGGCATGGTGATCAGCCCCGAGAAACTGACCGTCGAGCTCGATGAAGTCAAAGCCTCCGGCGTGACTCCGAAGCTGGCCATCTCTGACCGCGCCACCCTCTGCCTGCCGCTGCACGCACTGGAAGATACCCTGGAAGAGCAACGTCTGGGTGACGGCGCCTATGGCTCCACGCGTCAGGGCATCGCCCCTGCCTACGGTGATCGCGTGATGAAGAAAGCGATCCTGGTCGGCTGGCTGAAACAGCCGGAAGTGCTGGTCGAGCGCATCCAGTTCATGCTGGACTGGAAACTGCCGCAGATGAAGGCTATCTACCCCTCCTTCGAATTCACCCAGACTGCCCAGGAGATGACCGACTGGCTGCTGGAAGTCTCTGCACCCTGGATCGACGCCGTGTGTAACGTCAGCATGCCGCTCAAAGCGCTGCAGGCTGAAGGCAAGACCCTGCTGTTCGAAGCGCAGCTGGGTGCTGGCCGTGACCTGATCTACGGTGAATACCCCTGGGTGACCTCCTCCCACGTATCTGGCGCCTACGCCGGTATCGGTGGCGGTCTGCCGGCACTGCGTCCGGAGCGCGTCATCGCTGTGGCCAAGGCATTCAGCTCCTCTGTCGGTACCGGCACCCTGCTGACCGCCATGGAGAACCAGGACGAGTTCCGCAAGATCACCAACGAGTTCGGTGCCACCACCGGCCGTCCCCGTGATGTCGGTTACTTCGACGCTGTCGCCACCAAGAACGGTGTCGAACTGCAAGCCGCCACCGAAGTGGCCCTGACCAAGCTGGACTGCCTGACCGGTCTGCCGGATCTGAAGATCTGCGTCGCTTACGAAGGTGCCCACACCGAGAACCCGATTTGGCCACAAACCGCTGCCCTGAAGCCGGTTTACGAGCAGATGGAAAGCTGGAGCGAAGACATCACCGGTTGCCGCACCTTCGAAGAGCTGCCGCGCGCTGCCCAGCAGTACGTGCTGCGTATCGAAGCGCTGCTCGGCGTACCGGTTCCGATGGTTTCCGTCGGCCCGGGCCGTGACGAGATGATCCTGCGCTAAGCCGCACTTCTCATCGTCAAACAAAAAACCGGCATCCTTGATGCCGGTTTTTTTGTTTGGCTCATGCCGCGAGTTAATTCAGCACAGTGAAAAGAAGTAAGTAAAAATAATGCCAGTCAGATTTAACTGACTGGCATTAACTATGATGGTGTTCTTACCCCAACCAGCTTAGCGCTGCGTTACTGCACAGAGACTGTGAGCTCTGGATGCCCAAATGCGATGAGCTGGCCGTTTGAACGTTGGAAATATTGACTCCAGAAGGATTCTAGATTCTGGATCATCTTGCCACTTCGATAGCCGTTCTTTGTATCGGTTGGCACAAAGGCCGCCCCATGCACATAGACCCTGGCACCGTTGAAGTCAGCGACCAGATTAGCCTTTTCGACCTTGGCTAGCTCCACTGCTGGGGAAATATCACGGATCCCTTTGGCTTGATAGAAGCTACCAAAGTCGCTGTATTCCAGCATGTCAGACATCAGCAAAATGATGTTTTCCTTCACGCCATCAGCCGCTCGGATATCGTCACCCACCGCCTTGAGGCTAAACAGGATCTCGCTACGCGGGATATCTGTCGAGGATTTGCCCATTGTTTGCACGAACTGCTTACCAAATTGTTGCAACATAGCTTGGGGTTGGGAGGCTAGACATTGATCGAGCTTTTTGGCGTTCATCATCGGAACATCACCCAATTGCGATGGGTCAAGCCCTTTATCTAGCAGCCCTGCATATTTCAGCTGCATGTAGTGACCTTCCAAATAGGCGGAGAAGGAGTACAGACGCAACTGATCGCCCGGCTGCAGGAATCGCTTGATATGATCCCAGGCGGTACGCTGCAGATCCGGTGTGAGCGGCGTGGTCTGATCCACCACAACCGACAACATACGACCCGAGGGCGCAGGCTTGAATTCGGTAATCCTAGCCTGTTGATAGCAACTGCTCAGGTCGTTGCGCTCTGCTGCCATCACTGTCGCCGAAAGCATCAACATCAATGTCAAAAGGATCCGTGGTTTCATCACGCCTCCACTTTGTCGAGCATTTGCAATCGACGTGCTCGTTTAAGGTCGTCCACAGATACGCCCTTCTTCTTGGCAACATAGTCCATGTCGTCAGCTTCAAACTGAGTCAGATCGCCCCAAGCATGAGGATCGAAGCCTGCCACACTTTCACCCTCGGAATACACCTGTGGCGCTACGATGGTCTGGGTCACCTCTGCCATTTCAGCTACTGGTGCTACTGGAGCTACCGATTCGACTGATGGTACTGATGTGGCTGCAAGCGTGACCGGTTGATAGGATTGGGCAACAGCTTGTGGCTGTGCCACGTTCGGTCTCGCACCAAAGACAGCCACCAGTTCATTGAACGTCGCCTTTTGAGCCATCAACGCAGGATTGTTGATCGCGGCAAACCGGGGCCCAGCAACATCAGTGATCGACCAAATTCTCTCGTTGTCTTTCGCAGCTATCGCCTCCTTCAAGTCATTGATGGTCTTGACTACGTAGTCGGTGACCACATCGGTACTTTGCTTGCCGATCTCACGGTTTTTCTTGATATGATCGATGGTCTCCTGCTCTTCCACGTAGCGCAAGAAAGTGCGACTGTCTTTGTTATGACTCAGGTCGTCCTTTGTCTTACCGCTCACTCTGAACACCTTGTCCTGCAACGACTGCAACTTCGCCAGGGAGGATTGAGCGTCTTGGGCAATAGCGGCAGCTTTGATCTTATGGTGTCTTACAAACTCGGAGGCACTGTTGTACTTATGAGTCATCTCCCAAGCCCCACGAGAGTACGTCCCAGCAAAGCTGTGCCTAAACGCAAGGAAAGTCGAAGTAAACTGAATAAAAACAAACAACCCAGATAACACAGCAAAGGTCACCAGCGAAGCTCGATGGATAGCATCAATCTGGTCTTGCGCGGACTTCTGACTGGAACTGGCGGACAACTCCGCCATATCGGATGGCAGGGGAATTTCACCCTCACCAGATGCAACCGGGAAATCATCAGCATTCTGGATGACTGCTGTCGGATTCTCGACCAGCAATGCTTCCTGCTGGTTCAGGGTTTCGGTTCGAACCCAGAACGCGGCGACTGCCAGCCCTATGATAAAGATCCCGTACCCGGCAATGATCGAGAATCGGCGCTGCGGCTGCCCGTATTTATCGATTGGCACATTGATCCGGTTCAGCAATTGCTGGAAGGGTTTAGCGCCATTGTCGTCATAGGTATTGTCGATGGTGGCGTTGAGAGTCTTGGTCATATCTGCGCCATCACGGATCGACTCGTAGGAGAGGATCTTGTTCACGACCCCATTGCGGTAGAGTTGACGGCCAGCAAACTCGGATAGAGCCAAGGCAATAATTGAGATAACCAAACCTAGGAAGAAAGCGCCAACAATCGCTGTGTTGGGGGTCGCCATGGTAAGGGCAAACGGTGCCAACGCATAGCCAAAGGCAGATGCCTCTATCACCATCAGGACGATCATCAACAACCAGATCCCTAAACCCTTTTCCGACCGATCCGCCTCGTCAGCTTTTCCCAGATAATCGAGGTTGCGTTTGAAGTTCTCTTCAGAGGGCTGATACATCTTGTAGAAGGTGTCATATGCACCACACACACCTTTCTCACCAGGGTTGAAACCTACCGCATTGGGGTTGTCCTCGGATGCTTTCTCATTTTCGCCCGGGTTTTTTACCCAGGCCGCGATGCGGCCAAACCACGGCATCCGGAGCCGCATCTCCATGTGCCAGTATTTCACTTCGTACCAATAAACGATGGCGGTCACGACCGCAACCATCAAGCCGATCACCAGACTGATGATGTGCCAAGCACCCGACAGGGCATGAACGATGTCTTGTATCATTTTTGGAGTCCTTAGCGACGCTTAGGCAGGTATTGGGCCACGTAGGCATCCCCCTGCTTCGGATAGTAAATTTCGCCCGCAACCGCGGCACCAGATCGTTTGTCAAACACAACATCCATACACGACACTGGCGAAGCAGCCTGATTGACGGCAAACACCCGATAGAGGATTTGAGTCTCCCCTTCGTATGTATTGGCGACCGATTCAATCTTGGCGGTCTGCTTTTTGGATTTTTTGTAATCCGGGATGAACTGCATGGCGGGCTGCTTAGCCACTTTCGCTTCGTCACGCAGTACTGCTACCGGCCCCACCGAGGCCACATGACCATTCACGGCTGCAACCCATGGCTTGCCATTGAGGCCCGGGAAGTATTCTTCGGTAGAATGTTCCGCTAGCGGTTGGCCATTCGCCAGGTTCTTAACCTGGCCCTCGACACGGGGCATGTCCCCTATGCAAGAACTGATAGGTGCACTGGCGTAAGCTGGAGTGATAATGGAGAAGGTGGGGGTTTTGGGCGCAATGCTGCCGGTCAGCGCTGAGGAACTGTCGGTAACCAAATGGCCACCAAAGTCGATGGTTCCCTTGCCGGCCAGTTTGATCGCTACAGATTCACTGGCGGTCAATGAGGGGGAGAGAACGTCACCCGACTTCGGCTGAGAGACCGGCTTATCCTTGAGGGTGGCTGCAGCAGTAGTCATCGACTCGGCTGTGTTAGCAGACCTAGCGGGTATTGTTTCAGTCTTCACAGTCTTTGGGGTCACAGCTGTGGTAGTGGCAGCCAATGCGACCTTGCTCGCAGAGCCAGTGCCAGTGCCATGAGCTAAATATTTGGGACTGGCACGTTCCTCACTCACACGCTTGACCAGCAAGGCCTCATTTTGCACCTCGACCAACTCGACTCTGCGGTTTTGTGCCCTACCATCTTCGCTGTCGTTGCTGGCAATCGGTCGGGAAGAGCCGGCCCCCTGGTAGTAGATATCGCTACGAGGCACCCCGGCTGCAGCCAGTATCTGGCCCATGGCCCGAGCTCGTTCCTCAGAGAGGCGCTGATTGAACTGAGCCGCGCCAGCAGAATCGGTATGGCCGACCACCAACACCTTTCTACGTTGATTCTCAGGGAGCTTAGACTGATCTTCCCGTTTGCTGGCAAACTCTTGCGCCACACGGGTCATTTTCCGGTGACCTTCTGGGGTCAGGTTGGCAGAACCTACCGGAAACATCTCGGCATACTCTATAGATGCTTCAAGTCCCACTGCTGTCGGTTTATCCTTCTGTTTCTGCTGCTCTTGGGCGGCAGCCACTTGCAGTTCACGCACCTGCATTTTTAAGCCTTCTTCCTTGGCTATTTTTTGTAACCTATCAACTCGGTCTTTGTACCAAAGGCCGCCACCACAACCCACCGCAGCACCGGCGACAGCCCCAATGAGCACCTTGTCGCTACCACCTTGAGTGGCACCAATCGCCGCGCCAGCAAGAGCGCCTAGCAGGCCACCACCGGCACAGCTTACCCAACTATCACTCTCGGCAACTTGCTTATCGATGGTTGCACACCCTGTCACCGACAAGGTTATGGCCATCGCCAGCACCGTTGGCCTATCTAGAGGCATCCTAATCATGACTTATCCCTTTTTTTGTTATGTTTACCTGAATAGCAAGATTTATTGCCAGTCCCTCAAATCACCGCGAGCCAGTTAACAACGCTCTCAGTGAAACCTTGATAAACGATTCCATTATGGATACCTACGCATCAGGAATCGCATCGGGACTGCTCTTAACATTGAGTTGGACAAAAAACATCATCACACTATGCGTGGTCGAAATACGCTCAGATTGCTCAATGGACAACCAGTTATTTTTATTTGAATTTTTTAGGCTATTCCCCTAGGCAACACTGTTTTTCCTCGGGAATATTTCAGCGGCAGACAGGCTCTCTTATTCAGATATCCAATCGTTTTACCATTGAGAGAAACCTCAATAAAAAAGAGACTCTGATTGAGTCAAACAATTAATATTGCAGCCCATATTGTGCCTCAAGCGAAAATGCAATGCAGCCTTATTGTATAGATAGCGAAGGGTGAGCCCGCGCTGGGCAGAAGTCGCCGACAAGGAGACAGCAGCGCGGGTGCGCGAGGTGATTAGACCACTACAGTTCAACAACACCGGAAGGTTGGCGGGCAGCGGCCCCATCCGTGAAAACTACAACCCGGAGACCGGCGCCATGCAAGGAGCCAGCAACTTCAGCTGGAGCTCTGCCCACCTCTATATATGCTCTATCGCAACTTCCTGAAACCACAGGCGTAAGCCTGCTTCATAATGCAAAAGGCCTCCGGATGGCTGTCTCTTGATCACAACTGTTGATGCTCAAGAGACAGCGCCAGTTCATAGCCTTCAAGGAGGGTCTGTAACCTAAACCAGCCCTCCCATAACACCGCTATCGAGGCTCGCCCCGTGCGCTTGGTGTCCTTCCAGCACCCCAGTATCGCCAGGCTCTTGTACGCCCACGCTATATCGGGGGCTTCATTTGGCAGGGCCCTCTTCTCCATCTTCAACCACAGCAGCTGCCAGCTCTTTGTGCCCAGCACTCCTTTGCAGCTTTCTCCCTGCGCGGCAGGCTCCTCTTTGATAAATCGCAACTGCAGCAACCGCACCGCGATAAAGGCCAGGATGACGCTCATACGCGTCAGGTTCTCCCGACTCTGCATCCTCAGCGCCTCGACCCGGGTGCCCGCACTCTTCCAGACCTTGTGATAATCCTCGATGAGCCAGCGTCGCTCGTAGTAGAGCGGGATATCAGGCTCCCTACGCTTGTTGGCCGGGGCCTTCAGGGTGACCCTGGCAAACTTGATATCGAGCACGGCCTCTCTGGCTTTTCTGCCACCTCGCTGGGGTATCTTGACCACCCGGGTGCCCGCAGATTGGCACTGCCTGGCATAGTCGTAGAGCTTGTTGTCGTGCTCGTTGATACAGCGGCTTTGCATCGAGCGCACCACGAAGCGCTGGGTATGTTTCTGCTTGTAGTGCAGGTATTCGTAGATATCCGCTTCCCGGTCACAGACCGAGATAACGTTGGCCAGGGTGCTGCCAAGCCGGGCGGCAAGTGTTTTGGCGGTTTGCTCCCATTTGTAGCTCTCTTTCTCCTGATAGGGACGGGTGGCGTGTTGTCGACTCTGCTCTCGCTTGCTGACATCGCGGGTCCAGATTTGCTGGGCGGCCAAGCCCACCACCTTGCGCTCGTGCGGCGCGAACAGCAGCACGGAGTGAGCCAGCAGGGCGCGACTGCTGCCCTGGTTGGTGTGGCCCAGCTGGTCTTTGACGCTGGCATGATTGAAGGTAAGGGCCGTGGTGTCTTCCAGTGCCAACAAGAGGGAATGGTCTCTGGCATGGGCGGCGGTGACGGCAAAGCCGGCGTTGGCAATGGCCTCGGCACTGACATGCGGGCTGCGAATGAAGCCGCACCCACCTTCCATATCAGCAGGTGAGAGGGGAAGGTGTGACACGCAATCTCCTGGTTGGTGAGCAAGGGCGGTGACGAGAGCGACCAACCTTCTGGTGCGTCTTGGGTCGTTGAGGTTGGCGTGACCAAACTGTGCCTGCGCCCAGTGCGCCGGTTGAGTGAAGGGCATGTTAGAACCAGGAAAGAGAGCGATGAAAGGTTCAGATCACAGAATGGGAGAGAAGTTCAAAAAAAATCCCCAAGCGATGCTTGGGGATTTTTGTATAAGAGACAGCCGGATGGAGGCCTTTCTGTTTTCATTCAAGTTGCACTCACACCATACCCGCTGCGCTGCAGGTACGGCTCTTATCCGGTCGTAAGCGGCAAAGAGAGGCGTTTGGCCAGCGCCTGAAAGTGCTGGCTCACCTCGGCGCCGAACAGGGGGTCGCCAATGGCGCGGTTCTGCCAGTTTTGCTCCAGTTGACGCCAGTCATCCTCGGTCAGGGAGTCACGCAGATGGGGGAAGATCACCCCCTCTTCGTAGTTCATGTGCGCCTCTTGCAACTCGACGAAGCGCTCCAGCTTGGTGGTGAACTGATCGAGGGGGATCACCGCATCCATCAGGATCATCTCCACCATCTCCTTGAGATCGGCCCCGGCCTCCAGCAGCTTGACGTGCTCCTCCTGCAGACGGTTGGCGACCTCCCCTTCCACCACCCGATATTTCAGGTAGTAGTCATAGATGAGGTCTTCCTTGGGATGGTGGTACTTGTCGGAGACCTCCCGCAGGTAGTCGATGACATCGCGCACCAGAAAATAGCTGATGGGCTCTTCGGCACGGATGGCTGCCAGCTTGTGCTTGAGCAGCTCCAAGAGTCGGGCGATGTTGAGATGGTCCTTGTGCAGACTGGATAACATGGGCACTCCTTGGCTCTGAATTAATGTTATGTCCCTGAGTATACGGTCATTTGTCGCCTGAACTTTGCACTCAATCAAGTGGAATGCAGACAGATTTCCACTCTATCGGACTCTTGCCCTGTTGTTCCAGCAAGCGATTGGTCTCGGTAAAGTGACCACAACCGATGAAACCGCGGTGGGCAGAGAGGGGGCTCGGGTGCGGCGCGGTCAGCACATAGTGGCGCTGGCGGTCGATAAAACGCCCCTTCTTCTGGGCGTGGGCGCCCCACAGCAGGAAGACCACGCCCTGACAACTGGCATTGATCTGCTCGATGACCCGATCGGTAAAGGTCTCCCATCCCAGATGGGCGTGAGAGTGAGCCTGACCGGCCTGCACCGTCAGCACTGTGTTGAGCAGCAGGGCGCCCTGTTTGGCCCAGGATTCGAGAAAGCCGTGATTGGGTGTGACGAAACCTGGCAGATCCCGCTGCATCTCTTTATAGATGTTGACCAGTGAGGGGGGCGTACGTACGCCGGGTAGAACGGAGAAACAGAGACCGTGCGCCTGATTGGGGCCGTGGTAGGGGTCCTGGCCCAGGATCACCACCTTGACCTGATCCAGCTCGGTCAGCTTGAAGGCATTGAACACATCGGTGGCTGGCGGGTAGATCACCTTGCCCGCTTCACGCTCGGCTCTGACAGTTGCCAGCGTACTCTTGAAATAGTCCTGCTCTTTCTCAGAGCCAATCACATCACTCCAGGTCAGCACCCCGGCCTCCTCACTTGATACGGCGAAGGGCTCAGGATAGGGGGCCAGCCCGCAAGACGCAACCGTGGCTCATGGTTTCCACAGTTCGGCCAGACGCCCAGAGCGCTCCAGCTTGCGCAGCCCGGTATTGAACAGCAGCATCAGACGGCGCGCCTCGGGATCAGCCTTGCGCATCAACAGGTATCCCGGTTGCGACCAGATGGGGTCGGCGGCGCCGGTCAGTGACAGCGATTGGGGATGACGGACGAGCGCCTGCTGGAACAGGGTCTGTGCCACCTGCTCATCCATCACCAGATAGTGGACTCGCCCGTCGAGCAGCTTGCCCATGCTCTCCTCATCGGAATCTGACCACTCGAGGGTGAGCCCGGCTTGGCGGGCGGCAAAGCCATCGCCATAGAAGTAACCACGGGTCACCCCGACCGGCTGGTGTTGCAACTCACCCAGATTGACCGCGGGCGTACCGGTCAGCGTCATCAGGCGGGTGGTGAAATGGCCGAGCGAGTCGGAGAGATAGAAAAGCTGTTCCCGTTCGCGGGAGCGAAACCAGGGCATGGTGACCACATAGCGCCCCTCCAGGGTCAGCTGGTAAGCCTCGGCCCAGGAATAGAAGTGAAAGCTGACATCGAGCCCCTCTTCGGCGAAGGCTTGGCGCACCACCTCACAGAGAAAGCCCTGATTGGGCAACGACTCACTGATATAGGGCGGCCACTCGCCCACGGCAATACGCACCGTCTCGGCCCGCACCGCACTACTGCTTGCCCAGCAACAAAACAGGGCGAGCCATGCCCACTTTCGCCACCCATTATTCACCCGGCACTCTCCTCGTTTTTTTGCTGAGTGTAGCCAACCCCTCAATTAACCTAAGAAAAAAGCTAAAAAGATGTAGTTAAATTACTAGATTAGCGAGACAAAAGATGCATAATCTGGATATCTTACAAAATCAGAAAAATGACCTATTTTTGATTCAACTCAAGAATTTAATCCCATTTAAATGGCACTTTGTCGGATTTTCTTGATCTAGATCAATTTTGGTAATATTACCACCGTGGTATATATGACCCCATCAAAGAAAAGGTGTAAGGCAAGGGCCCTTTAAGTCATCGCCAACGACGGTAGCTTAAATACATCAGGGTAATTTCCTTACAGTTGGATTCGCGTTCCCATTGAGGAGTCATACCATGATCAAAGGCATTCAAATCACCCAGGCCGCCAACACCGCTCTGCTGAACTCTTTCTGGCTGCTGGACGAAGAGAAGCAACAGGCTCGCTGCATCTGCGCCAAAGGCGATACTTTCGCTGCCGATCAAGAAGTGCAACTGGCTGACCTGGGTCAGTTCGAATACCGCGAACTGCCGGTTCAGGCTGAGCCTGCTGTTGAAGGTGGCCAGCACCTGAACGTCAACGTGCTGCGTCGCGAAACTCTGGAAGATGCTATCGAAAACCCGGAGAAGTACCCGCAGCTGACCATCCGTGTATCTGGTTACGCAGTGCGTTTCAACGCCCTGACCCCGGAACAGCAGCGTGACGTGGTTACCCGTACTTTCACCCAGAGCCTGTAATCAGCGCCCTGCAGTGAAGAGCTGATACTTGCGGTATCAGCACAAAAAAACGGCCGATTGGCCGTTTTTTTATTGCCCCCGCACCAGCCAACGCGGCCGTGCGGGGGGAAACTGTGCTTAAACCCTGTCCACTTCCAG